>JAGYMJ010000444.1 GCA_018400625.1 Planctomycetota bacterium | reverse complement strand
GGGCGCATTAACGGCTAAATGTTGTTGTTACACGTTCGTAGCGTTTAATCTCCATTCCACCGGCACAAGGCACGGTGGAGATGCCACACAAGGTGCGATAGGATGCCTGGTGGTTCACTGAATACTTACGTAGAAACTTTAACAAAAAGGAGAACGCAATCGGATTCTGGACGGCGAATCGGCCTGATAATGAAGGCATCGGTGTGCCGCTTGATGCCTATTACGCCTGGGAAATGGGTGAACGTTACAGTTTGTTCAAGCCTACGCTAAAAGAGGGGCTCATGCCCATCCCGATGAAACTCGGCCACGGGCTGGCGAACGGTGCTCTCGGTATTCTGGAAGTGCCCGGACAGATTGTTCAGGGCGTACGCAATGATGAAGTCGGCACGGGTGTTGTAGAAGGCTTCTGGTTCTGGTGGAGCAGATCATATAATGGGTTCAGGAATGTTATGCTTTGTATAGTTCCGAATCCTGAAGAAACGGTGGGGTATCCCTGGGATGCCAAATGGCCCTGGTCAGCATTAACAGAAAGCACAGAAAGCACAACCGCACAATAACTGGACGCAATAAGCAGTTTGCCGGGCCGTTATACGTCGCTTTTATGGAGCGTGGTAACGCGTCAATCAACAGCGAGCTGGGCGTCTCATGGTGCTCGGAGGACGTGCTGCCGACCCCTGCATTGAGTTTATAAGGCGTTTCAAATGCGGCACTAATGTCGGGAAACAAGCTCATAAAGGTTCGTATCACCGCTGTTAATACTGCTGAGCAGATATGCGAAGTGGGCCAGCTCTCTCGTGAGATATGGCAGCTAAAGAGGTAACATATTATGAGCCGAAAGAAAAAGATCGCAATTGCCGCCGGTGTCCTGCTTGTTTTATACACACTTATCGGATTTCTGGTCATTCCGAAAGTCGCAGAATCCGTCCTGCCGAACAAATTGACGGAATACCTGCAACGGCCCGCTTCTGTGGAAAACGTATCTTTCAACCCCTATACACTGACACTTTCAGTCGAAGGGATGAAAGTGCAGGATAAAAAGGACGAGAGCAAAAACTTTATTGCTGTCGAGGAATTATTTGCCAACCAAACCGGACAGAAGGCCGATCTCGATTTTTCAGCGAATCTCCCTTCAGACGGCACGTGGTCAATGACCGGCAGTTTCGGGATTTCTCCCTCGCGCTGCAATGTGGAGATTAACGTGGCGGATCTGGATCTGAAACAAGCGCAACCCTATCTTCCAGATTCTGTGCATGCAAAGATTTCTGACGGTCGTGTGCACATATCAGGAAATGCCCGATACCAAGCACAATCAGAAGACAGTATAAATGCAGAGTACAAAGGGGATGTGCGCGTCTCTGATCTGGCAGTTAGCGAAGAACAAGACGGACAGGACCTGACAACCCTGCAATCTTTTGCCGTAAAGGGGATAAACGCATCGTGGAACCCTGCTCGGGTGGACATACAACAAATATCTGTTTCTGATTTACAGCAACGGCTCGCTCTTGAAAAAGATGGACAACTCAATATAAGCGCAATCTTCAAGAAAGAGCCGGCTGAACCAAGACCGCAAGAGAAAACCGAAGAAAGCGCGGGCCAGGATAAAGCCGATACGTCGGGAGAGCACGGGAGACTGCCTATACCCGTGTCCGTTGGAGAGATTGAACTCTCAGATCTTGGTCTGTCTTTCACTGATCATACCATAACACCCACCACGTACTCATCCGAATTCACCCTGACGAAAGGGAGCATCACAGGGCTTTCCACGGCAGATGCAGGGACAGAACTTTTTCTGAAAGGCGCAATCGACAAACACGCAGCCGTTACCATAGAGGGAACAGCCGCGCCGCTGGATAAAGACATCATGTTTGACATTATCGCGAAACTCGAAAACCTGGAGCTTTCGTCCTTGTCCCCTTATGCCCGAAAGTTTATAGGGCGAAACATAGAGAAGGGAAAGCTGAATTTGGATATAGATTGTGTTGTCAAGGACAAACAACTGGA
>JAGYMJ010000443.1 GCA_018400625.1 Planctomycetota bacterium | reverse complement strand
ACCGGCACAAGGCACGGTGGGGATGCTACGGGGTTCACTGAGGACTTACGGACTTTGCCGGCTATTTTCGTACCTTTTTTTGTCGCTAACGAGCAACCACAAGCGGCTGCATACGACCGGGTATTGAGATATGGAAAGTTGGCGAGGTTATCCTAATGGAACCGGTAAACGGTAGGGGATGCAGGGAAAAATAATCAACAACTGGGGTTTGATCTGTTAAACATTGCCTGAGTTTGCGGATAATGCCGACCAACAATGTCATGGAATCCGTCATAGACAGATTTTATGATTAAAAAGCTGAGAGCCATGACCACAATCCTGGGATGCCTTTATGATTTGCACCGGAAGGTTTTTTGAGTCATAATAATGAGAAAAGACAATATCATAATCCTCACCTGCAGCATTCGAGGCCGATGCCATGAAAAAGTTGATTAAAGATGATGATTCAAAACTTCGATTTAACGTAACTAAAAGATTGTGGCCGCGGTTCACGCCGTGGCGCGGGAAGCTGTTGAGAACCAAACACCGCTGCGTGGGGTTCCTCGGGCTGACCGGCGCCGGTAAAACCGTCTTTATCACCTCGCTCGTCAATCACTTCAAGGACTTTGATTCGGCCTCGCTCCCGATCCGAACAGTGAAGAAAAAAAATATGAAAGGCAATGTTAATGTCACCGAAGTTAAAGGCGGACTCCAACCCCGGCTCTGTAAGCATCGCTTTGACTACGACGTGTACCGCGACGCCTTCAAAAGACATAAATGGCCGGAAAAAACACGCCAGCTCCAGGAATATCGTGCGTGGTACGTGCGTAACGATAAACCACATACCCTTTATGATACGTCGCTTATCGATATACCCGGCGAGAGACTGGGCGATATCTGTATGGTGGATGCGGATTTTGAGAAATGGAGCGATAATATGCTTAAAATGCTCAGCCTCGAACCCTACAGCCAGGTTTCAACGGAGTTTATCCAGCTCGCTTCTGAGGCCGCCGATGATCCGAAAAAACTCGACGGCGACGGTCTGATTGAATATGTTCGCTCCTATAAAGAATTGCTGGTCAGGCTCGTCACGGAGCTGAAAAGCCCTGCAATGAGCCCGTCGTCTTTCCTGATCGACCCCAACGATCTCTATATTCCCGAGAACGTGCTGAATATGCCCCCAAAGGCCCAGAAAGACTGGCTGGTGGATAACAGGTGTTCAGGACTGGATAAAAAACATGAATTTGCGCCCCTGCCTTCCGCTCTGAAAGATGATAAAAAGACATTATATAAGAAATTCGGCGGTTATTATAAAAAATATTGCCGTCAGATAGTCAGCCCGCTCTACAAAGCCCTGAGAAAATGCGACAGCCTCGTCGTCCTTATCGATGTGGCCGATATGCTGCAGTTCGGGGAAGGTATGATCAATGCTCAGGATAAGTTGCTCGAACAGTTGATCGACGGCTTGCAGCCGGGCACCGTTCTGCCGGAAATGATGGACCGGTTCATGCCCGGACCGCGCATACACAGATTGGCTTTCGTGGCATCTAAAGCCGACAGAATACATCCGTCCGATTTCGGGACCCTCCAGGCCTTGCTCAAGAGTATCTGCGGGCCCCATGCCAAGAGACGCGTCGCAACCACGGGGCTTGATACCACCTATGAAGTCTGTTCCGCGGTGGATTCGACCGAAACCGAATCCAATGACGACAACCGGCGGGTGTTGCTGTTCAAAGGGGAAAACGACCGGACATTGCGCTGTGAAGTTCCGGAATTGCCCGAAGAAATGCCTGACTCGATCCCGAAAGGGATGTATGATTTCCCGGAACCCCAGCCAATGCTGCCGGGCATCAACCGTAAACCACCGCGCCATATTGGTTTGGAGAATATAATTGATATTATTTTGGCTTGAAAATGGACGTTTGTAGTGAACCTTTTGCGGGGGCCGCGCTTTTTACTTTTAAAGGCAGGGGGGTCACATTGCCGTTGATATATCATCCAATAGTGGCATTTTACCGCATTGCAGTTTAAGTGCACGGAACCCCTCAAGAGGTTCACTACGAATTTAACCCTGGTTTAGTTTGGGAGCCCTGTTTATATATGATTGACGACAACAGCCAAAAAGATGATTTTGCCGATAACACCGAAAAAGACGGAGAACGAAAAAATCCGCCTCCTCAAGAGGATCATAATAAATCTGATGAAGCAAACTTCGACGGGGTTGAGGATAAATCGGGGGAAAATGAGCTGTCTCACGAAAAAACATGTCAATCCGAAAACTGTTCGCAAACCGGTGAAGGCGCCCGAACCAACGGATACCGGGCGCTGGGACGGGATCACGTTGCAGAGGCGGCCGGTGATTCGGGAGCGCAGCGTAATTCGGATGCGGCGAAAGACAGCTCCGGAGGGGAAGATCAAGATACCCGACCGGAATCCGGCGGCTACCGGTCAATAGAACGGCCGGCAGTCAACAATAAGGGTGCTGAAGCCGTTAGTCCCGGCAGATATGCATTTGAGGGTACACAAGCGGGAACGGCGCCGGGAAGTGATGAAGCACCGGATGCAGAGAGTTTATCTGAGGGTTTATCACGGCCATTTTCTTTTTTACTGCGTCCCGGTTTTATAGCTGTGGCGGTGATTATTATAAGCGCTCTGGCTTTTTTCATGGCCGGGCAGGCGGTTCATCTTCTGGGCGTTATCGCCGGGCTTCCTCCGGTGTTTCGCTGGGTGGGATGGGTCGGGGTATGGATATTGCTGCTGGCTTCCGGCGGGGCGTTTGGATATTTAATCTTCATGTTCGTCAGGTTGAGAGCATCGCCGGGTTTTGTTCTGCCCGGCACGGATTATATCGACCTGCGTCACATTAAACGCAATCTCAATAAATGCCGGAAGATGAAAGCGGACATGATGCAGTATCTGCGGGATTATCCGCTTGAGAGCGAGAAAGACATGAGCAGACTCAAAAGGTTGGGAATGACGCAAGAGGATGTCCACCGCATTATTCAATCGAAAAACGATGTGTTGCGGTTTGAAAAATGCAGTGAACAGGATTGGCTCAAGAGGTTTGATTCGGCTTTTCTGTCGGAACTCGACAGAGCAGCGATGAAACGCATAAAGCGGTACAGCCTGGATACGGGCGTGAAAACGGCCGCATTCCCCGTCAGTTTCATTGACGCGGCCGTAGTGTTGATGAACAGCTACCTGATGATCGGCGACCTGTGCAGGATTTACCGACTGCGTTCGAAGCCGGGTTTCACGTTGATAATATTTGGGTGGTCCTTTTTCCACACACTGGCGGCGAGCAGGCTGGGCGATCTGACGGAAGAGGGTGCGGAAACTCTGTTTGTTTCGATCGAGGCCGAATTGGAGAGCGGGGTCGTGAATTTTTTCGGACGCAAGATTGCGCCGAAAATCACTGAAGGGGCAATCAACGGTTTGATTATACGGGTGCTTGGCAGGCAGGCTCAACGACGCCTGAAACCTCTGCATATCGTCGATTGAATTGACAGGAATACATCGACACAAAATTGTTGATGTGCACGGTTCTGGATTTTGTCTTTGCTGGGAACGCCGGCGTTCCCGGCAGGAACATATAATGCACCGTAAGGCGCCATGTTTTCAGGACAAAGTTCCTGAAAACGCCAAGAAAACTGTCGAGAAAATTGCAAGGGATATGATCGAGTCACTTCGGGCGTGACTTTGACGTGAAATAAACCCAATGAGAATGGAGGGAAGAGTCAGGGAAAAGGGCAAAATGATTTTGATAGGCTGGAGGAGAACACATTCCCAATCTTCAACAATACAACATAATATATATTATCGGACGTTAAAGGTGTGGGGTGCTCTTTCTTTTTTGAGTCCTCCCTGCTCACTTTTGCAATACTCTTTTCAGCGATTATACGTCCGATAATATGGGATTGATGAGTTACTGAGTGACCTTTTTTTTGGGCGCCCAAACGCATGATATATT
>JAGYMJ010000442.1 GCA_018400625.1 Planctomycetota bacterium | reverse complement strand
CTGCTGGGCATCAAGGTGCTTGACCATCTGATCATAGCGCCGGATGCTCTTGGTGCAGGCCACGTGTATTACAGCTTTGCTGAGAACGGCTGTCTCAAGTGAACACTAACCCGGGCCGGTGGGAGTGAAATGCTCCTGCCGGTCTTTTTTTTTATGGTCATTCAGAATATCTTTTACCCTGCGATTCTCTCATATGACATGGTTCAGTTTTGGGGGAGCACTCCAGCCGGACCAAGAAAAAACGGAGAGAGAAGCAACGCCCTATTCCTCATCAAGCTCTTCTTCTTGTTCGCTGGTTCTTTCAATGTTGAATGATTCTTCTGTTGAAGAAATTTGAATGCTATCAGTTGCCCATTCTAAAGTTATTGGCTTGGGCAACACATCGTCATATGAAGCCATTTGTAGCAACACTGGACGCAAGTATTTTTCTATGAACGTACTCATACAGTCACCGGCTTTGGTTTCTACAAACTCCCACGCATCGTCAATATGCACGCTCCCACCTGCGACCTCGAATGCTGTCTGGAGTTCGGTGAGTCGGCTTGATGGTGTTGGATCGAGTACTATTAGAACCGGAGTCAAGCCTGCAGCCTGACATTCAGCAGGAAATGATAATTCCTCTGCGAAGCGGCCTTGTCCACTTGCAGCGATCGAAACACGCAACTTAAACTCGTAGGCAATTTTGGCATCAACATCAAGACAGTCAATTTGACGACCGCCAGATGTCTTCTCTCCTTGATCATTAATCCGCTTTACAGGTGATCTTCGTGAACTTACAGGCACCCCACCGATGCATGATGCAAGAACCGGTTCAAACAGATATCCTGTTTCTTGCCCGCTTCGATTATCTATATCAAAAATCCACTTTCGCCATAGCATCCAATTACCAAGAAGTTCGGTGGGCATTACACCATATTCCAATAAACTTCGAGGCCCAATTTGATCCATAGTTGGCTTGGCCTGCGCTGAGAGGATTCTCTGGAACTTTAGCCTTCGTTTGAGGATAGAGCACAAATTGGTGAAATAGAGTCTAGCATCTGGTTTTTCTGCACATAGATGAGCAAACTCATGGAGGAGTGTATCTACATCCAGAGAGAACCATTCCTCCGGCAATTCAGGTGGTATGGTTGCTTGATAAAAAGAAGGTACTTCGCAAGAGGCTGAAAGAACTTCGTTTACAGGTGCAATCTCAAGGTCGGTTGCCGTGATATGCAGAATCCAAGCAAGTTCTGCTGCTGAGAGGGAGATTCTACCGCTTCCTTGGCCCAGTACTCTTGTTTTTGCAAAATGAGACTTCAGTTCAGTTGAAATCATGACAGGACATACCTCTTTGTTTTCTCAAACAGCTTGAGTTGCCTAGCCTCATCAGAAATAAGTTCCTTTAACAACAGTTCGGTTCTCCTCAAAGCAGGACTCATACCGTTTGATTGAGTCAAAACGAACTCAAAATGTGGCCGTTTGGGTATGTAAACAAGAGAAAATCCAAACTCTTTTTTTATCTGGAGACCGATCTGCTCAGCAAGGAGAGGAGGAACTGCATTTGCAATTTGCTGAAGAGCTGCAGCTGTAGATCCAAAAAAATGAAAGTCGTCAGGAAAAGTTTGCAAGCGTGCGCATTCACGCAGAGACAAAGTCCGGTTCTCCTTTGGATGAACAAATTCGCGCATGGCTGCTCCAGTTATAGTGAGCGCTGGCTCGTCGGGAAACAAGCGCTTGATCCCGGATGGGGCACCGCCTCTCTTTTCAGTCGGTGTACCATCGCATACCCTCCTGTTTGCACGTCGCCTAAAAGACACATGCTGCATTTCGGGAGGCAAGTCTTTCATAGTTTGACCAGGTTCAAGGATTTCTATTCGTGCTTGTTGTTCTGCTCCTTGGGGAAGAAAAAAGTGCTGCTTCACTTGTGTAGTATTTAGCCGAAGTATTTCCTGCAGTTCATTCTGAGCAGGTGTGGAGTATTCAAGCGTTGCAGAGATATCGGTAGAGGCAGGCGGAAGGTCAGACGTTGCTTGCATGAACGTAGCCTCTGATTTTCTGAAAATAGCACCGCTCACATTATGACTGGCAGGGGGAAACTTAAAGATATGACCGAGTCGATTCCCAACCAGAACAACACGCTTGCGCCGTTGTGGAATTCCATAGGAATGAGCATATAACTTCTCAAGACAGACATTGTACCCAAGAGACAGCATAGCTTTCACGCATTCACAAAGATATTGACCTTTCCATGCTGTAAGCAATCCTTCTACATTTTCCATCAAAAACCACTTTGGGCGCAATGCATCCAAAACACGAACATATTCAGAAAGCAAATTATTTCTTGGGTCATCCCAAAATTGTTGTCCTGCACTGCTGAATCCTTGACATGGTGCACCTCCGAGGAGAATATCGACATTGCTTGGCAAAGAAGATGGTTGAAGATCGCCAATATCCCCCTTAAATACCCTTGTATCGGGGAAGTAGGCTGAATATGACGCTAGTGCATGATGATTAATATCCGTCGCGAATAAGACATCATATCCGGCTCTCTTGAAACCAAGAGAGAGGCCACCTGCACCACAGAATAAGGCTATTGCTTTCGGTTTGCTCATACACTCTTTATTATGCTTGTTTATATGGTTTTCTAAGATATTTTGCCTACCAATATATCAATTGGTGTCTTATAGGTCTTGACAGATATGCCCCAAACTTCGTTGGAATCCTCACTTCCACCACAAACCAGCGCTACCAAACTTCCTGACTTGTCTAATATCGGGGCACCGCTACAACCCTTAAAATGCTCATGCCCGGGATGTGAGAAAGGCAATTTGAAAAAATGATAATCGTTTTCAGTGCGTAAGAACTTGAGACTATCATATACTCGGAGCTCTCCGCCGAAATATATCTGCCCATAATGGCGCTCTAACGTAGGCATCACTATACCGCAGAACCCGAATTCCTGATCTTTTTCAGGTTCATCTTGCAAACCGGGGGAATGCACATTGATTAGTGTTTCAGATTTAACTGAATTTTCGCAGGCTTCGATTTCTTGCCGATAGGCGACGAAATCTGATGGCACTTCCACATAAGAAAAATCTACATTCTCAAGCTTCGGGTTTGATAGCGTCGCCTTTGCAAGAAAATTCATGGCGCCTAGTTGATAGTTGCAAGTACCCTTCCCTGGGACGCACTTCTTCTGTATAGCCCAATTACCTTGATCCTCGGTTGCATGAGATACCGTCAAAAGCAAGCGTTTTCCAAAATAATCTATCAAACACCCCGATGCAATGCCGCTAGGCAACCTCTGCTCATCCAACCTAACGAGCTGAACGCTGGATAGCCATAAGCGCTTTTGGAATTCGTTGAAGGACACGGGTTCTCCTTTTGATCAGATAACATCATATTTTTCACAGACAGTTGTAAAAAACCTCTCCTGCCATCATCTACTGTCCAAAAAACACTGTCGTAGTTACTTACTGAACGCCTGATCGAAACAATTTTTATCTTTTACTCGAATAAAGCGTATTATCCAACATGATGGATAATTACATTTCACATGACAAACTCTACCGGAAAATAAGATATTATTCAAGTTAATACACGAACTTGCTATAAGATAGGTTATTTCAAGCTAAAATGCAAACAAAAACCCCCGACCATGCTCAAGAGGATACCCGAGTAAAAAACATGGCCGGGGTTTATAACCCTTTATCAATCATGTTACCGTCATTTTACCGTAACCATAACCACTACTTCAACATTGAGCAGTTCATCCTCTCGACGACGGCCAATTCGGCCGATCACCGGGATGCTGCTGAAGTAGGGTATCTCCGATACGTTCTCACGCTCGACGCTCCGCTCAATGCCGCCCAGCATCACCGTGTCGCCGCGCTGGACATCGACCACCGTATTCACGCTGCGGCTGTCCAGAACCGGATGACGCTCATCGCCGTCGCCCACATACTCCGCCACCGCCGAGTCCTTGACCTGTATGCCCAGCTTTATCCTGTCCCGATATGCGCTTAGGTCCAGCTCGACATCAGTGCCTAAATCCTCATACTCATACACCTTCCGACGCACACCGTCCCACTCGTCGTAGCCCGCAACGATCGGGACGCTCCGCCCGAAGTGGACCCGGCCGGTCCCCCCGTCCGTTATGCTCAACACCGGCCGGGCCTGTATGTTCACGTCGCTCTGGGACGCCATCAGCTCCACTGCCTTCGAGACATCGCCCTCCATGATCCTGACCGTGCCGCCTTCCGCATCGACCTTCAGCCCGTCGCCGATAAGGCCCTCAATCGTGTCCACTACGAACTGCACGCCGTCCCTGTACTCTTCCACCGATACGACCTGAACCAAACTCACATCGACAGCAAAGACCTCTTCAACCTCCGCCTCCAGCATGGCCGCCACCCGCTCGACAACGTCCGGATCGCCGACGATCAGTGCGCCGCCTGGCACGCTCTGCACCTCGACGTTTACGTCGCGGAGACGATCAAAAGCTTCAGTATATTTCTCCACGACCGTTCCCGATACTTCCGCAAAGATGATCTCTACCTCTTTCTCGTCGGCTTCGGCTTCCATCTGCCCCGTTATGTCCATCTCGCCGCGCAGCTCCTCCCTGATTTCGCTTCTGTCAACCTCCGGAACCAAACCACCGTCATCGTAAAGCTGGTAAATTCTGTACAAGAATATGCTCGAGAGCCCAACCCCAATACCAATCAAAACAATAAATATTTTCATTTTCTCTTTACCTCACGCTTTACGCTTTTTGGAAAAATCTTAGCAAAAACTTTTAACGGGGCTCCCCAGGTAATCTTAACGATAGCTGTGTTGAGTTAATTTCTGTTGCATTTGAAAACATTTTTGAATATCCCATTTTAAAGCGGTGCTCTTCGCACCGCACTCCAAAGAAAACCCCGCTTTTTTGAAAAAAAGCTAGGCAAAAAACTTTAATGGGGTACCCCAGGTAATTGTAACATTAGTAGTGTTGAGTTAGCTTCTATGGTTTCTTAGACTTATCTGGTCATACGTTTAACGACAAAAGCTAGGCAAAAATTTTTAATGGAATACCCCAAGTAATCGTAACATTGGTAGTGTTGAGATCATTTTTAATACATTTGAAAACATTTTGGAGTATTCCATTCCAAAGCGATGCTCTTCGCATCGCACTCCAAAGTTGACACATAAACTTATAAGAACAGTCCTATGAATATACCCATCGCGAATCCCGCAACGAGGCTGCCCCAGGCGAAGCCCGGTTGCTGTTCGACCGCGCCCACACCTCGGTAATCGGTCGTTTCGCCGACCTTGACCGGCAGGTCCATGTGCACCGCATCCGTGCGGTAACAGCCGTAAACATTCGAATCCTTCGGCACAAACCGGCTGCCCACCGGGTCCGGCGCTGCCTGGTTCTCCCACTGACTGCGGAAAAACTTTACCACCCGAAACGTTCCCCTTATCCACGGTATCCAGCGCAGCGTTATCTTCAGGCCCGGCACCTGGAACGTGTCCATGTCGATGCACCTGGTCAGGTACTGGCACTGGTTGCGTATCCGCTTATTCAGTTCGGTTACGTCCTGGATGATGAACAGAAAGTCGATGTTCAGCTTCCGGCTGTGGCGCACCAGGCTGAGAAATTCCCGGTCGCTTTTTTTATATTCCAATGAGTCCCAGAAATCCGCCGCCTCATCGAATACACACAGCACCGGACAGTCGGAACTGCCCCGGGGTATCTGCCGCACAACCCCATGCCGGCGCAGCGCCCGGTCGTCGATGAACGATATCTGCCCGTCCTGGAGCCGCCAGCCGTAGTATTTCCTGAGCACTTCACGTATGCCGAGCGCGTTGTATTCGTTCTCCTCCTCATCTTTCCATACCTTGTCGCCGATCGCATTGACGTAGTCAGGGTAATTCGACATCCACTTTTCTACGCACAGGTCCAGGTTCGTTACAACCTTTCCGCCCTTGGCCAGGTGATCGAGCACCCGAAGCACCGCGTTGTAACTCTTTCCGCCGCCTATGAACCCTGTGAGTATTTCTACAGCCAAGACATTATACCTCTAAATATTTAATAGGCTTACCCCACGCTTTTTGGAAAAAGCTTAGCAAAAACTTTTAACGTGGCTCCCAATGCAATCATAACGATAGCTGTGAGATTTACGTTTCATGGTTTCTTGTAATTTTCAGGGGTACGCTTTTAACGGCACAAGCTTAGCAAAAACTTATGACGGGATTCCCCTGGCAACCATAACGATAGCTGTAAGTTTGCATTCATCGACATTTGAGACTTTTTCGGATAATGCATTCAAAAGCGGCGATCATCTCGCCGCACTCCAAAAATCAGTTCCAAAACGGTAGAAGTGAACGAATAATCCGCACGGTCAGCATGATGCCGGCCAGTTGCAGGAACAGGACCAGTATTGCGATACCCTCGCTGAACGGGCTGATCGTATTGACCACGCAGAGCCAGTTGGGCATATTGGGATACTCGCTGCCCACCGTCGCATCCAGTCCGGCCCAGTCCACGGCCGAAAAAATGCTCTCGCTCTGCGCATCGCCCATCGCCAGCATGACCTCTTCAAGCCCCCAGACGATGATGTTCTGCACCGCGATCATCAGCCCGAGCACCGCCGCGTAGAAAAGCCACTTCGAGATCGCGAACCGGCTCACGTAACTTATAATGCCGCCGAGCCACGCCAGGGCGCCGCCGATCGCGAGACCGAACTTCTTGATGAACGCCCATACCGCCAGCGCCCAGCCCCAGCCGCCTTTACCGAGCGCGCCGAAGATGCCGAGCTTCTTCACTATCCACGCTATCGCCGCCCCTATACCTAACCCGCCGAAAAGTGCCATATCAACCGAACCCCCAGATCACGATTTTATAGAACGCGAACGCCGAGACGAACAGAAGTACGTATAATTGCAGTTGTCGCACAAACCCCACAATCCACTGGGAGAGGTCGAGTTCAACTTCAGCGGTCCGGTCTTCTCCGAACAGGTTGTTGCTGAGCCCGGGCGGGATCGAGATGTTCACGTAGCCGGCCGTGCCGATGCTCGGTACGCTCACCAGCCCCAGCCAGTGGTCGCGTTCGCCCGTTATCCAGTTCAGCAACCCGCCGCGTGCATCATCGTGGGCCGTTTCGACCGCACCGACGCCGTCGCCGGCATCGTCGATCTTATTGACCGCGCCGGAATATGTGCTCTGCGCCGTGCCGCTCAGGGTCCCGCCGTCGGAGGGGTAGCTATCGGGCAGCGCGGACTCAATATCGCTCAGGTCGTCGTCTATTCCGGACAGGTCCGATTCGATCTCATGATCTATATCTTCGGGGTCGTCCGGCAACTCGATATCTTCGCTGCCGGCCATCATCAGATCGACAATCGCCTGTATGCCCGGTTTCTCCACCGTTTCGGTTCCGCCCTCGCCGTCGTCCTGCTCGATTTGAACCCAGAGGGCGCTTTCCATCCCTTCAAGCTGCTCGCTGACGCGCTGGAAGCCGCCGACCCTTATGACATTCTCCGGATCGTCGGGGTCTTCGACCTCAACCTGCAGCAGCTCTTTCATCTTGTAAAAGATGGACTCTTCGTAGAGGTTCGTATAATCCGGATGCGCCAGGTGGATCATCGTCCCGTAAATGGACATCAGGGTATCGTCGATATCGCCGAGGAAAGGTCGCGTTCCGTATTCGTCCTGTTTGAACAGTGCGCCCATGAACGCGTCGCCGAACTCGTACTCGAGGCCCTGGTCGTCGACGAACGTGAAGTGCTGGAGTAGCTCGGCCAATATCGGACAGCAGCAGCATTCGCATACGCACGGATCTTCCCCGCACGCCGGGCATTCCCCGCTTCCACACTGGCAGGGGGCATGTCCGCAGTCCTCACAGGGACATTCACAAGGGTCCTCTCCACAGTCAGAACACGGCCCGCATTCACAGGGGTAAATTTCACAATCGGGACAGCATTGACAGTGATATTCTCCGCACTCGCTGCAGCACTCGCACGGATAGCTCCAGCAATCAGTGCAGCACTCACAGGGGTATTGGCCGCATTCGCTACAGCATTCACACGGATACTGTCCGCAGTCATTACAGCAATAACAGGGATCATTTTCGCAGGTAGGACAGCACGTGCACTGATCGCTCCAATTGCCGCACCCGTCGCAAATATCGGGAGGATCGTAGGGATTACCGGTTACTTCAAAATCATCGAAGTGGTTCGCATGACTCCATCCGGTTCCGTCAAGAGTGTATATCCCCAAAATATTCGGATGCTCTGCCGGCACATTCAATGCACTCCACCTTGACGGACTTCTCTCGTCGACCCGAATACCCCACCCATCACTGTAGGGGGCTATCTGAACCGCATTGCCGTGGTCATACCCGCCATGAAAATATCTTATTATCCCCTCATCTCTATATAAATCTTCATCAACAAAATAAGTCCCCTCCAAATCAGCTTCTGAGTCGGGACATTCACTTTTATCTCCCAGGCAGGTAACCTCCAAAACTCCGTTAGCTTCTGCTTGTAAAGCGCCCGCCACAAAACACATCAGACCAATCGCTACGCTTATTTTTTTCAGTTTCATTTTATATTCCCCACTTAAAACCGAGCCAGACCAGACACAGGCCGGCGATTGCCGATATTTGCCAGACAATGACTTTAAGCTGCACTATCAGTTCTTCGAAAAACCATTCCGGCAGATCGACCGGCGGCACATCGTGCATGCAGTCGTTATATCCAACCGGAACGTCGCACGAAGAGCACCAGGCCGCTCCGCCGTCGGCCGTGATCGTATCGCTGCGGTCGGAGACGCCCCAGCCCCACTGGAATCCAAACTCGCCGGTTTTACTGTCGCTCTGCCATACAATCTCAAAACCGCCGTTTTCACAAATCGCCCTTACCTGGCTTGCCCAGTCATATACCCGAAATTCAATCACTACGCCCTCATAAACGCCGTTCCACAGGTAATGATCACCGCCATGAAATCCGTCGAACCCGATATAGCCCGAAAACCCGACCTCTTCGCCCGGGCTTATCTCGAGCCACAGATCACCGATCCATACCGACGGGACGGTTTCGCCGGCGGAGCAAACACTTGTAAAGATTAATATAAGAACACATGCAGGCAGCAGTCTTTTCATTTCATATTCCCCACTTAACGCCCATGTAAACCAGCAGCAGACCGATAACCACGCCCAGAAGCCAGATTATCAGGTCCATCAGCGTCAGAATTTTCATTAAGATTTCCGTTTCCATAAGATATTATTCTCACCTTTGAAAGAAGGAGAGTGGCCGCCGGTACCTGCGACCAACCCCCCAATTCGGCAAAACGTCAGCCCCGACTCAGCTTCCGGCGCGAAGCGCGCGCTTGATGAGCCGCACTCCCCAGATCGCCGCGAAGATGGCCAGCCCGGCGACAACTACTCCGCCGACCATCGTGGTAAGAGTGCCGACCAGTGCCAGGGCCTCCGCCTCGATGGTATCGAGTGCGGTCTCCTCACCTTCAGCCAGGACCGTGCCTGCTGACACGGCCGCTATGGCTCCTGCAATTGCGCCAGTGCGCAAAACGCCTTTCATACGAGTAAACATACTCGCACCTCCGTAAATAACGCCCATGCACATGGGACACAGGCACTCTTCTGTAAAAACCCGGCCATGTCCGGGTTACGAATCATTTAAACCCTGAACGGGTCCGAGAGCAGCTCTTCAATCACCGCTACCCGCTCGTCATCGTCCATCTCTTCAAATTCCTCTGAGCTTACGCTCATCGCCCCCGCGTCCGGCCCGCCGGCACCGTAGTCCTCATTCGGCAGACCCGGCTCGGTGCCCCAGCCGAACGTCGAATCACCATACCGCTCCCAGTCCCGGTCGTCATACCACTGGGCCTTATCGCCATGCACCCTCTTGCGCCATTCGCTCCAGTCCTCGTAAGGATCATCCGGATCAATATCCAGCGCCGCTGAGAGCATCGCGCTCTTGATCAGCCGAACCGCAAACGGCAGTGACCATATCAACAGCGCGCCCGTCAATACCGGCACCAGAATCGGCATCAAACGACCGGCCATGTCCAGCACCGCGTCCTGCATCGAGTCTAAAAGTATCTCCGAAGGGGAGGAACTACCAAAAGCCACGGCCGGTACGGCTATCAAAAATATAATTGTTGTTTTTATTTTCATGACTAAATACCTCCCGCTTTCCCGCTTTTTGGAAAAAGCTTGGCAAAAACTTTTAACGGGGGCAGAGTGAGCGAACTCTGCTTCTTACCGTTTTCAGACTGCCGGTTGACGTTTTAAAGCAATACATTCCAAAGCGGTGCTCATCGCACCGCACTCCAAAGAAAAAAAACTGCAAAAAGGGTTCTACTTTTAAAATGGGATGTCCTCCTCGTCGATGTCGTCTATTATCGCGCCGGCGTCTGGGCCGCGTTCGTCGTACCCTTCGTCACCATACGTATCTTCGAGTGTTTCATCGTCCGGGAACTCGCCCCTTGCCATCGCGAAGTCCATGTCGCGGCCGGGGCCGCCTGATTCGTAGTAGTCTTCACCATACTCAACCGGGCCAACCGGCAGGCCCTCACCGGTCGAGGCCTTGACCGAACGTTTGATCAGCCGCATACCGAATCGGACAGCAAAAATAACGAGTCCTGCCGCTATAACCGCCGCCAGCATGGCGGCAATCTCACGGGTGCTGATGATCGGGTCCTCATACGGGCCGATCCGGAGATCGAACAGCCAGGAGACGTCCGATACCTCTTCCCAATTAAACTGCCATACCTCGCTCGGCCTCGTGGGCTCTTCTACTAATAAGTCTGAAATCTTCATGTTTTTTCCCCTGTCATTATGAATTTCACTCTTATACCCTTACATCTTTCCCGTCCATCCTATTCCCCGCCAGGCCTCCCAATCTTCCAGGTCAGGAACGCAGTCACGGCAGCAAATCTCATAATCATCACAAATCACCGGATAAGCGCCCGACTCGCCAAAGGGCTCACCGCAATGCGGACACACCGCGTTCGGGTCCTCCGGCAGCTCCGGCGCCGTATCAAATACCGCCTCCATATACTCTTCAAATGAATCAAAATCATCCGGATGCAACTCTTTAACAACTTCCACCCTGCCGGACGAACCCCTTAATGCACGCTTGATTAATATAACCCCCCAGCGAATCGCAAATATGCCCAGAGCGCCCACAGCCACAGCTGTCACAACAGACAAGATGAGCCGGGTGTCCAGGCCGACAATCTCCTCGCCCTGGGACGTTTCCGAGGTAACAACCAAATACCATTCTGTTATCCATTCGTGCATTGGTTAATGGCTCTTAAATAATTTATTAATATAAAAGACAAAACGACTCACGCTTTTTGGAAAAAGCTTAGCAAAAACTTTTAATGGGGGGCAGAGTGAGCGGTCTCTGCTTCTTGCCGTTTTCAGACTGCCGGTTGACGTTATAAAGCAATACATTTCAAAGCGGCGCTCATCGCGCCGCACTCCAAAGGGCTTCGCCCAAATATGTTAGGTCGAAGCCCTGATGGCGCGGCGGATCATGCAGGCTGCGTAGCCGATCAGGGTGACGAGCAACCCGGCACCGAAACCTATCTTTACGCCGCTTTCGACTATCGCCCAGTAAGCATCCATCTGAGAAACCTCCCGAGTTTGGGGAATATGAATTTGAGAAAAAGAAGTATGCCGGCTACCAGACTGAACCAGCCCCACGGCATCGTTTCTATGAAAATGCTGATCATACGGCGTTCTCCTCGCAAATGTTCTCAGTCTCCTGCATATTTCACGCGTTTTCAGTGGTGCATCTGTGGTAAATGTCAAACGCAGCTCCGCTTTTTAGAAAAAAAGCTAGGCAAAAACTTTTACGCTATACAGCAGGTAATTATTTCAAGACATCAAGAACTGTCTTTGCTCAACAGCTCAGCAACTTATCAACTTATCAACTTAACAGCTTAAATAACTGCAAGTGCAGACTTTTGCCGCAGATGCGCCGCTGAAGACGCGCCCGCAGGGTAAACCGCCGTTTGAGAACCATTTGTATACACTGAAAAAGTTAGAAGTATTAAAAAATGACACTTATAATATTGACTTGCAATCCGTTATATTAAAAATTGTCTTTGGTTTATGAAATATGCTGGAGATCATCCAGGAGCTTCATCTCAAGCTCCCCAACAAGCACTTTCCATATCGACTGCACCATGGCCGCAAAATTCCTGTCGTTTGTCAGCACGCCGATCATCTCCATCAGCTCGTCGGCCGTTAAATTTTCATGCCGTTTCAGATAACGGACAGTTTTTTCCAGCCCGGCTTTTTCTGCGTTAATGTTGCTGCTGTTTACTTCACTCATTGAACTAACCCCTTGGTTTGAGCATAAAGAATTCTGTTATAGATTTTTCCGTTCTTCTTGACTGTCACCGCCTTCTGATACTTCACTTCACCGTCGAACCCGAAAAACAGCTCATGCGCATCTTCCGGCTTCATGAGATAAGTTTTCTCCCGGGGAACATTCAGATTCTTCGAGAAAAAATACCGCTTTCGACCTTTCGGCAGGGCGCTCATGCCTTTGAAAAGATGGTCGTTGCACAGGTAATTACTCGTTTTCGCTGAATCCTCATCGCCGATCTCGACTATTGTCGTCCAGCCCAGCCGGAACTTTGACCAGTTCCACACCATCTGCACCTTCTCCATCCCTGCCGGCACTTCTTCTGTTTTGTAATATTTGGCCTGCTTCAGCTCTCCGCCGTCATAGGTGCCCACGCAGCGGCGGCGTCCTGAATCCTCCAGGTCGCCCAGCCCGAACATCAGGCCGTGGAAATGCCAGCAGCCGTCCTCATGGCAGTCCGGAACCATCAGGTAACGCAGGTCCTCGCCGTAACGTCTGACGGCAGATTTGATGACGTTGCGGACTTTTTTCACGCAAGTGTCGTAATCCGACCGGTCGATTTTCTCCGGGTTCAGGGTGAGGGTGACCCAGTACTGCCACTTATTTGCCCTGGCCAGTTGGAATATTTTTTTCTTTGCACGCCGCATATTACGCTCCTGATTTATTTTCTCCCGTGTCGCCCGGACTTTTTCATCTTCCGGCTCGACAGGTTGGCGGTCGATATCCTCATCCGGAGACTGGATGGCTTTGTTAAAAAACTGAATTTCGCACTCCTCTGTTTCAGGGTAATAAATCATCTTGACGTTGTATTGTTTTTTTGCTTTCAAAATTCATTTTGTTCCTGTTTCGACCCCATCAACAAGTAAGGGCCGGCGGCGCCGCTCGGCGGCGGCCGCCGGCGTTCCGATTGCCCCGGTTATCCGAGCACAGTGACCTTGTCCGGATCGAGGTGGAACTTAACTTTCGTCACTCCACCCTGGCTGTTGACCTTATGCTCAATGTCAAAGTCGCATTTATCGACTCTGATCATCTTGCCGACATACTGTTCGAACACGGGCACTTCGGCCGGATCGATGGAGAGGGTCTCAAACGAGCCGAAGAGCTTCATTTTCATGTAAGCGCCGGTCTCGCCGGTATCACCCACAAAAGTATCGGCAGCGACGATCTTGGCCATGTCGGCCGACCATTTCATGCCGATATCGAACATCTGCTCCATTTCCTTGCTCATTCCGGGCTTGGTTACGTCCTGATCCTGCGCTTTCACTGCACTGTCTGACTTAGCCATATTGAATTCTCCTCAGAAAAAAAGTTAAGTAGGGGGGATGGACAATCCCCGGTTTTAAAAAAGGGACTTGTTGAATGTACATACGGGTGACCGATAGAGAGGCCCGGCACGTACGGGGTACGGATAGAGAAAACAGGGGGTGGTGATTATGGTTGCGAAAGTACAGGGAATGGGCGTAGTGGTGGCGTTCATGATGAGGAATTCTCCGTGAGTGTGAGTATGGTGGATTGGATGTGAGGGGGGAGGTCCGGCCATGCGCGGACGACCTTTTTCAGATCGTCCGGCAGTGATTTCGTTGTGCTCTTATTGTGTTCCGAGATGCAGCAAGGGCTGTCCGGGATGTGTTTTTTTGTGTCCGGGTCGGAATTGGGGTTTTGCGTAGCAGTGCCGCAAGTGTCCGTATTATGGGGGTTTAAGTCCGGATTAAGACAAGATGTGTCAGAGGTGGAAAGTGGGGAAATGGTGGAGGCGGCGGGAATCGAACCCGCGTCCCGAATGCTTGCTTCCAAAGTTTCTACGCACATAGTCGTTCTACTGAGATTCGCCGCCACGGGTCCGAACGACAGGAACCGAAACGACTAACCTTCTTAGGGCGGGTTTGCCGCCTTCCCCGGTGTCCCGAAGGTAGGGGACGTTCCAGGTAAGCCTGTTTTTTTGTCGCCAGCTATCAGCCCACAGGCAGGACTGAAAGTGACGCGACGGCGTGTTTACGCCGCCATTGCGTATGCCGGTTTTTCGTTGGCATGTTTAAGTTTGTCAGGTGTTTTACGAGGCCGCCTGACTACCTCGGTGCGCAACTTAAGATTTCAACATCCGGTCGAAACCCTTTCGCCCCCAAATTGTCAAATTTTGCATCTTACTCTTCTGTCTTCTTTATTTTGAGTGCAAATTCTCTGCACAATGTTCATTTTTCATCTTACTAAGGCGCCATGTCAATATGTGAATATCCAGTAAGGTCTGTGGTTTTATCCCTACCGTCGTGCCCTGTCCCGGTGGGATGATGATTAAGCACTACGAGGCGCCAACGCCCTAAACTCCGCCGTTCATCCGCACGGCCCGCTCCTCCGGCTCTTGCTCATGAGAGTGCAAAAAGCACTGTATCGTAAAAGAGCAAGAGCCGGAGGAGCGGGCCGTGCGGATGAACGGCTACGGTTGTAATTTTTAGACACGTAGTGCTTAATCATTGTCCCACCGGCACAGAGCACGGTAGGGGAACAACGTGGCTCACTGAGGACTTACGTAAGCGACCGGCAGCGCTTTGGATGTGTATTTGTTATGGCTCCAAACATGAAAGATGTGCAGCGTTTTTATACTGAATAAGTTTCTTTGCTGCCGGGCAGATTTCTGCATGCCTCATCTTCAGAAGGGCCGATTCGGTGCAAAAAAACGGACTGTGGCTGCCGAAAACTACTTGAGAAGCCGGTATTTTTTCGGTCAATGCGGCGACGGTATTCATTTTTTCAACAAAAGATATGTCCACATATATGTTGGGCCTTTCACTGCACAGGGTAACGGCCTGGCGAAAGTAAGCGGAGAGGCATAGGAAAGAAATGCGCGGGAAATTGCCGGCCAACTCGATGATTTCTTCCGTGTCAACGGGCGGCACTCTTACCAGTTTGTGATGAGCCCGCTCATCCTCCATTCTGATCTGTATCATGACGGTGAAAGCGCGTTGAGAGCACATCCCGAAAAAGTGGCGTAATTCAGCGGACGTGAGGCTATAGTCATGATATCCGGGCAGAAGGCGGATAATCCTGCGGGGCAGGGACGAATAGTGAGCAAGTATGTCGTTCCGGTTGGCCAATGTCGGCTTTATCACCGGTGCATGGGTGAAAAAGTCTTGACGGCCGGAAAGAGACCGCGAAAGCTGCTCGTTCCACGGCTGCGGATCGCTGCAGAAAACGGCATCGGTCGAAGAAATAACCGCTCCGGACAGGCCCGATGACTGCAGGTGCTTTTGCAATTCCTCAACCGTCTCGGTCAGGAATTTCTGATTGTGCCAACGTCCCAGCCATGTGTTTGTATCGAGTATCATAGCAGTCCCAGCAGCCTCCGTGCATTCTCTTCAAGTATCAGCCTCTTGACATTTCCCGGTATCTTTGCGCCATATACTTTACCGAGCTGCGCGGCAAAATCCCTTCCGGGGGCATCGGAGCCGAATAAGATGCGCTCCGGCCCCATTTTCTCCACCGCGTACTCGACCATCCCCGCCACCGGCTGTCCCCCGGAGACGTCGGCCCAAATGTTATCATATGGTGCTATGGCCAGCACGCCCCTCGGTGAGGCAGCGGTAACATGCGCCATGACTATCCTGATACCGGGGAATCGGCGTGCGAGGGCGGCGACGTCCTCAGGGTCGGAATGCTGACGGCGGTTATTGATAATTTCCGTATTCCAGGTGTGCTGAAGAACGATCGCATCCCGATCTCCCGCTATTTCCATCACATTATCCATGCGCAGGCTACGGGCGTTAACAGCTATTTCCAGCTTGATCCCTTTGAAACTGTCATGCTTCAGGCAGCGTTCAGATTCCGCTCGCAAGAAATTCGCCGGGAGTTTCGGATTCAGGAAGCAGAAACCGAAAAAAACATCCGGCCGCTGCTCCACGAGTTCAAGCGTCTGGTCGTTAATTTCAGCCACCTCTTCTTCGGAGGGATCGGTCCCGAAATGCAGTACGTCGCCCAGCAGACATATCCTGTCGATGCCGCATTTCCCCGCCTGCCGAGCGATCTCTTCCGCCGTTTCGGCATGGTCAGCGGTCAGCCGGCTATGTACGTGAAAGTCGATAATACCCATTTCTGACATCCGTAACCTTTTTAGTTTTACTTGAAGTTTCGCTGCAGAACAGCGCATTTTACCTCGTGTCACCTTTCAAGTTTGTAGTGAACCCCTTCAGGGGTTCGGTCCACTTAAATATTCAAAACTCTGTATTAATTTGTACATCAAAAGGAACGTCTCATCGGAGTAAGTCCTCAGTGAACCCCGTAGCATCCCCACCGTGCCTTGTGCCGGT
>JAGYMJ010000441.1 GCA_018400625.1 Planctomycetota bacterium | reverse complement strand
GGCAGGAACGCGGGCACTTCCGGGGCGGGGGCGGGCAGGGCGCATTCACTACAGTGTACAAGTTCGAGGCTTAGCACTTGATCTTCATTCCACCGGCACAAGGCACGGTGGGGATGCTATAGGATTGACTAAGGACTTACTCATGGGACGAATCGAAAGGAGTACAGATCGGCATCCCGCATTATAAACTCCAAAATCACTTCTTTGCCGGCAAGATCGGCTATATCTCCGTCAAGAGGCACTTTTCTCGAAAGCGTATCGCCAAAGAGTTCGCAGGAATACAAAACCTTGTCCGGACCATGCATGATAACATAGAGAGAGCCCCTTGCGGAGGTGGAAAAATTGATCTCTAAAGATTGGCCGTCGAAGACAAGCGGTTTGGTGATCACGCTTTTTTCCGCATATCCTGCATGCAATGAGGCAAAGCCATCCACTCTGATGGTGTAACGCCGCAGTCTGGCAGGAATCATCCGCCAATGATTTTCATAACAGAACAGAGAAAGCTCATCGGGGGCGTTTTCAAGCGCGCTTCCCGTCTCGATCATGGCCGGAGCCACAAAACAATCGCCGTACACCCAATTATTGACACGTTCAATGCCGGGCCGGATGAAGGCTTCATCGTAACGCTGCCAGTTTTTACCGTCGCGGGAGGTCATAAAAACACAATCGGTCGTCGTCAGGCCGTATCGCGGATGGACTCCGGTAATTTTCCGGCGAAGATCAGCGCCTGCAAGCTGGTCGTAATTCGGCGTCCATTCCTTACGCTCAACGTAACGCGACGGAAATCCTATGAACTGGTGCGGCGCCCTGTAATATCGCTGCACGGCATTGACGTACAACGGATAATCCTCTCCGCCGCCAAAATCCAACGGACACGGCTCTGTCCATGACTTGAAATCCGGTGAAGTCATCCAACGGACATCGCGTATCCTTTCGTTCCCGACCGCACCACTTCCATACACGCTTGGACGTTCGTGGTAGTCGCGGATATAGGCCATATAAGCGTCGATTTCAGGGACCCACATAGCGATGTTCTGGGTATCAAACCGGCCCTGGTTTGTCATTTGCCAGCCTTTTCGAAAATGGATGCCGTCGTCGCTCACATAACAGGCAAGATAATTCTCTGTGTCTTTACTTATCGCCTTATACTTTTCATCGGCGGGACAGGCGGGGTTTGGGTCAATAAAGACATACATCATGTCCTTCCGGTCGCTGTTGTTTTCGTCCAGAATAATATTGGTATCGGCGTTCCCATCAAATTCACATATCCCCAACGACGGTTTTTTCCAGTGCAGGCCGTCGCGGCTCTCCGCATAGCAAATCACGGTTTGTCCCGTACTGTGCTTGGTGACCGATTCATCGAGCATCTGCCAGCCAAGATAATACATGCGGTATAAATCGCCGTCTTTGATGATGGAATGGCTGTTGCAGCCATCCCCTTCCCAGGGCGCGTCATGCACCAGCGCGATTTCCTCAATCCGGGGCTGATGGAGCTTCCGTTCGGCCGAAGTTCGTGAGGTGTCGAGTAAATAATCATCCCAAAGCATTTCTCTTCTTGAACCTATATCGACAGGCAATATTGAATTCATTCTCGCAATTCTCCTGAAATTAATTCTTATCAAAAAATCCCTGCAACGCGTTTGTCAGCGCCTGATCTTCCACTTCGCCATAATTAGAGCTCTCGTTAAGAAACTTCATCGCCTGACCGTCTTCGTTTCTTTCAGCCTCCCCGGCCAGCAGGCTGAAATAATGGTCCCGTGTTTCACGGTATGCGGGGTCATAAAAAAGGTTGCGTAATTCATTGGGATCATTTTCAAGATCATAAAGCTCGCAGAGGTCCGAAAAATTCCAGACCAGTTTCCAGCGCCCGTCGGTCACCATCCGCACCGAATAATGACCGTACCAGTCACCATGATATTGAGCGTAATGCACCTTGCGCTCCCAATGCGGTTTGTCCGCTTCAAAAGCACGCAGCGACCGGCCCTGGAGCGGCTGACCGATCATATCCACCTGCTCACCGCCGGCCATCACGTCCATGCAAGTCGCGGTAACATCCATCAGATGCACCGGCTCATTCACCCGCTTGTGCGGCGCCGACCCCGCTGCCGGCTTAAAAATGAGCGGGATACGGTAAATTTCGTCATACATATATGACCCCTTACTCGGGAAGCCATGGGAATTCGCCATATCGCCGTGATCGGCGGTGAAAAAGATCGCGGTGTTCTCGTAAAGCTCTTCCCGCTTGAGATAATCGACGACTTCCCCCACGCATTGATCGATCAGTTCGATGTAAGAGAAGCAGACCGACAATTTTTGGCGCAGGCTTTCATCCTGGACCTGCAGTGGCACATTCCCCCGGTTCTTCTTACTCAATATCTGCAATTTGTGCTGATTGATCGGTTTTCCCTCGAGGGTGTCGTTGCGGTTGTCCCACAGCGGAATTTCTTCCGGATCGTACCGTATCCCGTATTCTTCGGGCACGAGCCAGGGCGAGTGGGGGCCGGGGAAGGAGCAGAAGGCCAGGAAGGGGCGGTCGGGGTCGCAATCGCCGATAAACTCACGGGTATAACGGCCGGCCTGCACATCGGGGAAGTCCTGCATCGGCACCTTCACCGTGCCGGTCAATTTGCCGCTGGGGCCGATCGTCCTCTCACCGATTTCTTTGGTCAGTTCCCCCAGACTCTCATTGGGATGCCCGTGTCCTGAGGCAAAAAGCGGAGCATCTTCACCTGACTGAGGGTGGGTGCGATGGAAGCTGGAGCTGAAAAGATCGGTCGTCGGGCCGATATGCCATTTGCCGAAATACCCGGTCTGATAATCCGTCGCCTCATCGGCCCAGTCCTGGATCATATTCACGTCGGAGGGCAGATGCCGGCAGTAGCTGTATCTTTTCGTGGAGTTATTGAACATATTGTGTTTATGGGCATACAGGCCGGTCATAAGACTCGCCCGCGCGGGGGAACAGATCGCCGTCGGGGTGAAGGCGTTGTTAAACACAACCGAATCCGCCGCCAGAGCATCGATATTGGGCGTCCTTATCAACGTATTGCCGTAGCAGCCGAGCAGATCCACCCTCAATTGATCACAGAACATCACCAGCACATTTTTCTTATCTGCCTTGTTCATCTTTTTTTCTCCCGTAAAAAAAACAATTTTCACATCGCTCGACGTGTTTGATCGTGATAGGACGTATCGGCGAGGAATGATCCGATAATGAGATAAACATGACCTTTTTACCATATTTTTCCCCCTTTGCCAAATGACAAGAGATTGTGAGAACGGGATGGCCCAAGACAAGATAAATACTGCCCCCTGGCGACCGTGGGGGTCGCGCGATTTTCGTGCTTTTGCTTTTTACTACTCTTTTGTTTAGAATACGTGAGATTCTTTTTTACTGGCAATGCACTGTTGTCGGAGGATTCAATGTGCGCTAATACATGAAAATGGAGCGGGATAATGTCACAGCATAGAAAATCAGATTATACCTCAAAGGGTTCAAACTCTAACCGACTATTTGCTGAAGATCGTCTTGCTCACAATTGGTATCGTTTTGTTCTCTCTTTCCCGGCCCATTTGGTACGTAACTATCTGCAGAAATTCCGTCTTGATCAGGATGCTATAGTTTTGGACCCCTTTTGCGGAACCGGAACGACACTTGTTGAGTGTAAAAAACTTGGTATTCCGAGCATCGGCCTGGAAGCACACCCCTTTGCTCATTTTGCAAGCGATGTTAAAACAGATTGGACACCCGATCCTGAAGCGTTAAAAGAACACGCCGAAAAGATTGCGGTTTTGGCGCGTAAGAAGTTAAATTCTCAAGGTATAGAAGATACTCCCCCCTTACCTCTTTTTAGCAAGCCGGAGGGGACTTTTGGTAAACGTATCACGGAATTACGCGGGTTGCCTCGAGAAAAGGCTAAGCTTCTATTGTCAGAATCGATCAGCCCTCTCCCCTTACATAAGGTGCTCGTTTTACTGGAGTGTCTGGAGCAAAATCATGACAGCCGTTACTGTAATCATGAGCTTCTGGCTCTGGGAAAAGCTCTTGTTTGCTCAATAAGCAATCTTAAATTCGGCCCGGAAGTAGGAGTTGGAAAGCCAAAGCCTGACAGCCCTGTAGTCTTACCCTGGTTGGATGCCGTAGAAACTATCGCAAAAGATCTTCAATCCTTGCAAAAGCTCAACAATACGGCTGCAAAGGCATATAAGGCTGATGCACGTAGCGCGTCACAAGTATTATCTGATGTCAAAATAGACGCAGTAATTACTTCGCCGCCATATCCGAATGAAAAGGACTACAGCAGAACGATGCGTCTTGAATCCGTAATTTTGGGGTTTATCAATAATAGCAACGAGTTAAGGAAACTGAAAAAAGGACTGATTCGCTCTAATACACGTGGGGTCTATAAAAAAGACGATGACGACAAGTGGATTGCCGGCAATAAGGAAGTGGAACAGATAGCGGAACGGATCGAGGCACGAAGAATTGAACTTGGCAAAACATCCGGATTTGAACGACAATACCATAAGGTAACAAAACTTTATTTTGGAGGTATGGCCCGACATCTCGCCGAGCTTCGCACGGTTTTACGTCCCGGTGCGCGGATGGCTTATGTTGTTGGGGATCAAGCATCATATCTTCGGGTTATGATCCGTACCGGCCAACTTCTGGCGGATATCGCCGAATGCCTTGGATACAAGGTCAAAAATATAGACCTGTTTCGTACCCGTTTGGCTACCGCAACAGGTGAAAAATTACGTGAAGAGGTTCTCCTTTTGCAATGGCCTGGTGGAGAAATCACCCCAAAAGAGAAAGGTGCTTATCTGGTAAAAAATTAAAATGCCTGAGTTAAACAGATATTCCCAGATTATAGAAGATATTTTTCTATCTCGTTTCAAGCCGGGGAAAACAAAAGTCCCTTTTGAGCGTAAGGATATGGTGGAAACAGCAAAGCGGCTGAATATCGATATTCCTAAAAATATCGGTGACATTATCTACAGTTTTCGCTATCGTGTTTCCCTTCCAGAGTCAATTGTCTCTAAAGCCCCGGAAGGAAAAGAATGGATCATACGTTCAATCGGTACCGCAAAATACTGTTTTGTTGCTATTCCTCAGGCGATCATCCAACCGAATGAAATGATGGCCAAAACTAAGGTCCCGGACGCTACTCCAGGAATAATATCGAGATATGCTCTTAACGATGAACAGGCATTGTTAGCGAAACTGCGTTATAATCGGTTAATCGATATTTTCACAAGCGTTACTTGCTATTCACTTCAAAATCACCTGCGAACAACAGTGCCACAGATGGGGCAGATAGAAACGGATGAAATTTACATCGGGATTGACAAAAAGGGAATTCATTATGTGTTTCCCGTTCAGGCGAAAGGAGGAAGCGATGCACTGAATATCGTTCAAATCGAACAAGACATTGCCATGTGTAAAAGCAAATTTTCTGATTTGGTGTGCCGAGCAATAGGAGCGCAATTTATGCAAGATGCTATTATAGCGCTTTTTGAGTTCATCCAAGATGGAGAGAAGGTATCTATTATATCGGAAAAACATTATCGCCTTGTCCCCGGGGAAGAAGTTACTGAAGCCGACCTTGCAGAGTATCAACGACAAACTAGTGAATAGATTGTTAAAATAAGCTTTATCAGAGCAAAATGTGTATCATATTGTTTCTCAAGGCATTTACCGCCAACCCAACCTGTTCGCCCAGCCGCGCCTGTCTTCTTACCGGACAGTCAGCGGATTTGCACTGAATGATTACCGCAAGCACATAGTCAATACTTAGTCATAGTAAGATAGTTTACCTTATTCAGTCTTGTAAGTCCTCAGTGAACCCCGTAACATCACCACCGTGCCCTGTGCCGGT
>JAGYMJ010000440.1 GCA_018400625.1 Planctomycetota bacterium | reverse complement strand
AGTGCACAAATATTGTCCCACCGGAACAAGTCCGGTGGTAACAGACAGGGTTTACTGAATACTTACGACCGAAGGCCGGTGGTGTCTGTTTACCGCGTGCATGGAGTGGTTTGTATCAAGGTCCCCAGCGTACTTACAGGCGAGACGGTTTTAACAATAAAGGATCATTTATGAATGAGCGAAAAGTAAAAACGGAAGAATGGCCGGAGGTGATAACTCAATTTCTGGTGGGGCAGGAGCCGCACTATGTGCCGGTGGGGAAGGAGTGCGAGTTCTTCCGCAGCGCTTTTGAGCAAAACATTCCCCTTCTGCTGAAAGGCCCTACGGGATGCGGAAAAACCCGTTTTGTGGAAAGTATGGCCTGGGAGATGGAGCTGCCGCTGATAACTGTCTCATGCCATGAGGACCTCACTGCAGCCGATCTGGTGGGCAGGTACCTTTTTAAAGATAATCAGACGGTATGGGAAGACGGCCCGCTCACGCTCGCCGTGCGTTATGGCGGTATATGTTATCTGGACGAAATCGTGGAAGCCCGCAACGATACCTCCGTCATAATCCACTCTCTCACCGATCACCGGCGATTGCTCTATATCGATAAGACCCAGGAGGTCGTGCGTGCACATCCCCATTTTATGATGGTACTGTCGTATAACCCGGGCTACCAAAACGTAAGAAAGGAATTGAAAGAAAGCACCAAACAGCGTTTTACGGCGCTCAATTTCGATTACCCGCCGCAAGAACTGGAAGCGCGCATTATAGCGGAAGAGGCCGGGATCGACATGGGATCGGCCCAAAAACTCGCACAGGTGGGAAAAAAAGTGCGCAACCTGAAAGGATATGGCCTGAGCGAAGGCGCCGGCACGCGGCTGATGGTCTATGCGGGCATGCTGATGGCCGGCGGTCTCCCGCCCCGAACCGCGTGCGAAGGAGCGATCACGAACACCGTGACCGATGACGAGGAAATAGCCGCTTCCATCGAAGACATTCTCGATATTTTCTATCCGGAAGAGTAAACCATAATCCCTGTTTTTTGTCGTCACTGAATATGAGTGCGGAAATACAAAAGCAAAACGTAATCCCAGACCATTCTGATCGACTGATGGAAGAACTGGGGTTTGATATCAACCAGGTCACATGGGGATACCGTGATATTTTCCGCAGGATAATCAACGAACTGCACTCCGCCGGACTGCTTGGAGAAAAAAATGAACGTGTAACACGTGCTTTTTTCGATATTCTCCAGCATGGCGAAAAGTCATTTTTCGACACGGTGTTGAATTCTTACCTGAAAGCGCTGAAAGGAGAATATCGCTGGATCATGCGCTCGCCCCGTCTGTTCGAACGATGGAGCCGGATGGGGCTGGATTTGGCGAAAAATAAATATTATATGGGGGACCGTTTTTTCTCTTACTCCGCCCAGGGCCTGCTCGGGGAAACCCCGCGGGAGATGGAGTTCCTCCTCGATCTCATGGGCTGGCTTCGTGAAGAATGTATGGATCTGGTGCCGGCTTTAATGAAGGGATATACGTATCTCAACGAAAATTTGGACCGTAGAGGGATACGAGAATTCGTGGGAAACGCCCTTACTTTGCATCGCCGCAATAAGGAATCCGCATCCAAATTCCTGGCCGGCGAACTTACCACCTCTGAAGTGTATGTCCGGCAGATCAGCCGGCAAGTGAATCTCAGGGATGAAGGGCCCGCTCTGGAAAGGCTTGCCCGTGCTCTGACCGGAGAGGAGTTTTCCATTGAAGACCTGGGCGGGCTCGACTCCGACGACCTCCAGGAGCACGGAACAACTTTTGTGTGCTGCGACGGATTGATGTATCTGCCGGCGAAATCAACCGAGTTAAAGACACGCGAAATGAATCGCCGCGTTTATTGGGCTATGGTCACCATTGGGTGTGCATCACATAATTGCAAAGGGTTTTCCGTAATCCATGGCGGTGCCGGATATGAAACATGCCACGATCTCTTCAAAGACAGCCAGGATGAGCACCGGCTGAGCGTGCTGTTTTACCTGGCGGAAGTTGTGAGGATAATGCAGTACTGCCGTCAGCATTATCCGGGTGTCAATCGCGTTCTTGAGATGCTGACAAAATTGGAAATCAAAAATTCTCCCCCACCCCGTTTGGCAGCCAAACTTCTTGAGTTTCTTTTGGGGGATAGCGAAGATGTGCCGGCGGGCTCAAAAACTTTGTTAAACTTTTTAAAGAAAGTCGTCCGCCGCAGCCATGATTTTCGGATGACCAGGGATTTGCTGCTGAGAGAGGTCCGAGAGCTAAATCCATCCATCCTGAAGCGTGTAGGTGGCCATCTTCCGTTCAGGTTGAGTTTTTTCCCCGATCCGTTTTTCCCCCTTACCATATCCCGGCCGGCCGGAGATCAGCAGCAGGCCGATCTTCACGATGAAAAACAGTCTCCCCCGGAAGAAAAAAACGAATCAAATGAGAAAAGAAAAGTTTTTGATGCAGAAAAACCGGAAGACGAACAAAACGGGACAAACTCTCATGATTCAAATAATAAGAAAGAGTCGGCGGGAGAAGATGCTTCAGTTGAGGCCGGATATCTCTATGACGAATGGAATGAAGCGGTCGGCGACTATCAGCGCAACTGGTGTCGGGTTAAAGAAATCCCCCCCGGAGAAGCGAGCGGATCGACTTCGCTGGATGCACCTGTCTGTGCCCGCAGAATCGAGGAAGTATTCGAACGGATACAACCCGATGAAGTCCGCACAATCAACCGGCTGCGTGAGGGTGACTCCATCCATATCGATCATTTGATGGAATACCTCTCGCAGGGCCGCAAACGTTCAAACAGCGAGCCGCGGTTTTACCAAAAACCGCTGATCGATCGGCGTGATATGGCCGTGTCCATTCTGCTGGATATCAGCGGATCGACCGCGGGCGACGTCAATGAGTCGGCCGATCCGGATAAAAACAGCAGAGATTCGAAGTTTACCGATAGCCGTAACGGTGACCAGTCCGTGCTTCAACTGGAGAAAGAGGCGGCTTTTGTATTGGCGTCGGGATTGAACAGACTCGGCGACAGTTTTTCGATATATGGCTTTACCGGTGTTGGCCGGGAAAACTGCCTGTTTTACCGTTTTAAGGATTTTGATGACACGTGGGATCGTGCCGCCCGGCAAAATTTTTTATCGACCCGGCCGGGCTCCTCAACGCGCATCGGCCCGGCCCTGCGCCATGCCGGATGGCGTATGGCCCAGCAGCCCGAAAAGACGCGGCTTTTGTTACTTATAACCGACGGCAAACCCTGCGATCAGGGCTATGGGACCGAGTCGCAATACGCCCAGCATGACGTGCGCAAGGCCTGTCAGGAGAACCAGCGGGAAGGGATTCATACTTTCTGCGTCTCAACCAGCAAAAACGATCCGGCAGATATGGAACTGATGTTTCCCCGGGGCCGATATGTCATTTTGACCGATTTTCGAAAACTCCCCGTCGAACTTTCACAACTCTATCTTCACCTTACACATTGAGATGTTAAAGGATTTCGCTTTTAAAAACAAAAAACTATCAACTATCAACTTTGTGTACAATGCTCATTTGAGGTCAAAAAACTTTTTGGACTCTAAAACATCCGCAAAGTTGAAGGACAACCTTGTGTTTCTATAAAGAGGCAAAAAAATGAACCCAACAGGGAAAAATAAGTGTTTCGAGTGCGGACGGATGTGCCCATCAGAGAAGGTTTTTACGGTCGATAACTCCTGCCTGTGCCCAAGATGCCTTTTCGGCGATGGGTCTCCTGTTGAAATTTACCCCATCGGTTACGTCAGCGAAGTGCAGGCGGGTGAAGGGAACGGGTCGACCGGCCGGAACAGTAATCCGGTTTCGACGATTGAACTCCTGCCGTCGCAGAAGCGGTTCATGTACAAGCTCGAAGAGGAAAAAGAGCTGACCGTCGTTTACCATCTGCACAAATCCGGCCCGATCCGTTCAAGGTTCCGGCGCAAGCTCGACGGCAAGGAAGTCGGCGTCTTTGCATCGCACACGCCCCATCGCCCCTCGCCCATCGGCATCCAGGATGTTCGCCTTCGGCGGGTCGAAGGAACCACATTGACCGTGGAAGGGCTCGACGCCTTCCAGGGCACACCGGTGCTCGACATCAAATCGGCAGGGCACGGAAAGTCATAATGTTTTACCGGCGCGAGGGGGGCGGGGGAGGCCCGTGGATATCCCCGGGAACACTGAGCCCCAGCTCGGCTCCGGTCTCAATACGGCATGGACTCCCGGAGCTGCTCCAGCAATCTCTTTCCTTCTTCAATGGATGTTGTTGCTACAGGAATGACAATGTTCCGTTTTGCCGGCCAATCGCCCCGCAGAAGTCGTTGGACTACGGAGGACCGGCTACCAAACGCGCCAGTGGGTGTGAGAACCAACCGTGACGGGGCACGTTCACAGAGCGTGAAGAAATCGTGTCGGCTGCAATCCACATCAAGGCCGGTGATGGACGGCACCTCGAAGAACTCGTCAATCACTGCGTCCGTAATGCCGCAGTAGTGCATTCGCCCCCCGCCAATTGCTTCGAAGAACCGCGTGTCCCGGGGCAGGACATGCTCGCGGTAGAGTTCGGGAGAAATCATCTGCATGGAACAGTTGCTCATTCGAGCAAAGCCCTTCCACATAGCTCCCCAGTCAAAAAACCAGTCCTGATCATGACTGATCATCGACTTAGTATGGCGTGCAATCTCAATCATGAAATCCGTAACCTTGTCCAGCAACACACCGACTTCGTTCGGATGGTCGTAGAAGTCCGTGAGGATGTCGTTCCCGCGAATCAAGTGGGCCGAGTTGAAGGGGCTCTGTATATCCGGGTGCTGGATATGGACTCCTTCCGGAAGGTTTTTTTTCCACAATTCGGTCCACTCCGCAAGTTTCCCGTACCATCCGTCACACAGGGACGGGATCGCCAGTTCATGGACATCGCCGGCTTCAGCCAACACATGACTGCCGGCAGCAGGTAGGCTGTTCTCCGGCACAACGATCTTGCAACCGAACGCCGCCGCAATCTGTGCGGTACCGAATTGAACACGGACGGTGGGCACGCGGTCGTCCCCGATCTCTATGTGTGGTCTCAGCGCATCCAATTCCGCGCGCAGCATCACCATCGGGGCAGCGAGGCGATCTTCCCATGAAGGGATGCCCTGAACGGGCGTTTTGACAATGATCATGGGATGGCAGGAGTCGGGCGTGTTATGGAGAAGCTTGTAGCGCGCATAGATATCTTCAAACCGGGTGCGAGCCGAATGATCAATCTGCAAATAGTCATGGGGTTTCATATCTCTTCTCTGATAAGAAAATCTTGTGACATCATTTGAGTTTTCTCGATCCTTTCAGGCCAACGACGAGGATCACACGCGGCTGTAAGCCGTCGCGTGCATCCGGCTTGTTCGGACTGCTTTGGGCCCAGAACACCAAGAGCCCAAAACCCACTCTATGCGGTACCGTCAATTACAGCGCCTTGCTCTTTCAGTCGCCTGCGCAGCGTGGACACGTCAAGCTTGCGCGGATCCGG
>JAGYMJ010000439.1 GCA_018400625.1 Planctomycetota bacterium | reverse complement strand
CTTTGATTGGCGCCCTGTTCGACAAAATACTTCCCAAAACGGCCGTCACCGAAAACGATATTGGAAGTATCAACTCCGAACCTGCGAAATTCACTGATACAGGCTTCGGTAATCTGGTTGTCGGGCAGGACGGTTACAAATGATGCATCTATACCGTAATTGGCCAGTGACACGGCAACATTCGCCTCACCACCACCGAACGTTGCTTCGAGTAAGGGGGTTTGAAGCAGACGTTCATGGCCGGGCGATTTAAGTCTTAACATTATTTCTCCGAAAGTAACTGCTCTTTTCTTTTCCATCGTGAATCTCCTTATTTTTTCTGTAAAAGATGAATAGCGAATTGTCCGATCTGATCCTCTAAATATACGGCAACAAGTGAACCGGAGGGATCTGTTTTAGCCGATTCCCTGTCTATTGAAACACCGTTTTCTTCCAGATAAAAGATAGCCCTTTGAATATTGTTGGTCTTAATGGCGATATGGCCGCAGTCCCCGAGTCCCTTTGACTTATTGACCTCGACGCCGGTGCCGGCGAAAGGCGAAATTGGGACTGTTTCTTTTCGACAATATTCGGCATTTTTGCACTCCTCAAATTAAATTTGATTGACTGGATGAGTGGGTTTTCCATCGCTCAAAGTGTCCAAAACATTCAATGCGGCTTTTCGTTTCAATTCCACCTGGGACTCTTCGGTATAAAAACCTGTGTGGCCGGAGACGGTAATATTATCCAATGTGAGAAGCGGGTTGTCCTTTTCGACAGGTTCGTTGGTGAACACGTCAAGCCCCGCGCTCTGGATAGTTCCCTCGGAAAGGGCCTTGTAAAGGTCGTTTTCATCTATTATGGGCCCTCTTGAGGTGTTGACAATTATGGCCGTGGGTTTCATTTTTTCAAACACTCCACTATTGAAATAACCTCTTGTTTCCTCATTAAGAGGCATGTGTAGAGAAAAGAGGTCGCCTTCACTCACCGCCGTATCAAAATCCACTTTTTCAGCGCCCGCCTCAGCGATCGTTTTTTCATCGACATAGGGATCGCATACGAGCACTCTGCCGGGCAGGAAGCCACTGATTTTTCTGTGCATCGTTTTGGCGATATTGCCGTATCCGAAAAGCACAACCGTTTTACCTTTAATTCTTCTCTGGGGCGGTGCGCTCTTTATGTCCCATGTTCCTCCACGGACCTGTTTATCACGCAGGGCGACATTTCTCACACAGCCCACCAGCAGCGCCATGGCCTGGTCAGAGACATCCTCATCACAGTAATCGGGCACATTAGCCACCCAGATTTTCTTCTTTGTTGCCGCCTCGACGTCCACGGAATCGACTCCGACGCCGTAACGCGAAATAACCCTGCATTTTTGCAACTGGTCGATAATATCGCTGCTCATCCCGGCAAGATTAACGATAATACCGTCGGCGTCTTTGCATTCCTTGATGATCTCGTCTTTATCGAATCCGGTTATTTGTACTACTTCCGCATCCAGATCGGCGAGCACTTTTTCTTCCTGTGCGTAATCCGGCTGGAATTTTTCATCAACTATTGTTACTTTATAACTCATTGTTATCTCCTGTCTGTATGACTTACACTCCACTGAAAGAACCGAAACCACCGTCAACGGCAATGCTTGCCCCGGTGGTAAAAGAGGCCGCCGGTGAACAGAGGTAAACTATGGCCCCAACAAGTTCTTCAGGCTTGCCGTATCGCCCCATCGGGGTTCCGCCGAGGATGTCCTTCCCGCGCGAATCCGTCAACACACCGGGGGTTTTATTGATCAGGTCCGCATTTTGCAAAGTGGGGAAAAATCCGGGCCGTAGCTCATTGACTCGGATTTTCGGGGAATGGTTCATCGCCATATCCGCCGCCAGCCATTTGGTGAAGTTGCTGACCCCGGCTTTGGCCGAAGAATACGCGCCCACACGGGACAAGGGAGTATCGGCACTCATGGAAGAAGTGTTGATTATCACCCCTTCTTCCTGTTCGGTCATCTGTGCCGCGAAAACTCTGGAGGGTATTACCGTTCCCATGAGGTTGAGGTCAAAAACAAACTGAAAGCCTTCATCCGTCAGATCAGAAAAATTAAGTCCTTCTTCTTTTTTTGTGATGGCTTTGGGGTGATTACCGCCCGCGCCGTTAACCAGCACATCAACTTTTCCGAACTTACCGACAACTTCATCCCTGGCCGATTGGACACTGTCTTCATCCAGCACATCGATTTCACAGGCGATAGCTTCGCCGCCGGCGCTGTTGATTTCATCGGCTGTTTTTTGAGCCTCTTCAACCCGGATATCCATGGCCGCAACCTTAACTCCGAGCGCGCCCAGTTCTTTCGCAACCGTAGCGAACAGCACCCCACCAGCGCCCGTCACTGCGGCGACTTTACCTTCCACGGAAAAAAGTTCCGTAAGTTTTTCATTACTTTTCATGTTCATTCTGATTATTCTCCTTTAGATTGGTTCATCTGAGGTTTGAATCATCTCGATTACATTGTTCGGACATCTGTGGATACACATACCGCAGGCAACGCATTTGTCCTCATCAAGAGTTATCCTGCCTTCCTCCGAAGTTCCACAAGCAAACATTTTACAGATACTGCTGCAAATTTCACATCCCGCGCCGCAGCCGCAATTCAGGCAGCGTCCGGCTTCTTCAACAGCTTTTTCCACCGATAAAGTTTCTCTGTATTCGACGAAATTGCCGACCCTTTCCGAGGGCTTGACCTTTTCGCTTCCCACACGATTTTTCCGGGGTTCTTTCGCCTTGCGCATGAGGACGGAATCCTTGTCCACCTCTTCCACTTCAGGGTCATATTCCAGAAACGCATCCTCCCCGGAAAGGAATTTATCCATCGAAACAGCCGCCCGTTTACCCGAAGCGATGGCGCTGATGACGTTGCGGGCACCATGTACGCAGTCGCCTCCCGCAAAAACCCCAGCAAGGGGGGTGGCGCCGGTTTCGGTATCCGCGTCAACGGTTCCCCATTCGGTCACGGGTATGCCGGAATTCGGTGTTTTTTGGCCCAAAGCCCAGACCACGGTATCCGCCTTTATCTTAAAGGCTACCCCCTCAACATCTTCAGGCCTTCTCCGCCCGCTGCTGTCTTTTTCGCTGTGCAGGACGTGGGCCTTGACTCTTACCCCGGACACCGCTCCATCTTTATGGAGGATTTCCTCGGGTGAAACGAGGTATATAATCCTGACCCCTTCTTCTTCCGTTTCCCAGATTTCTTCTTCGGAGGCGGGCATTTGTTCCCGGGTACGTCTGTAGAGAATAAATACATCCTCGGCCCCCAGACGTTTCAGCGTACGTGCGCTGTCCAGCGCGGTAAATCCGCCGCCTATAACGACAGCCCGTTGACCGATATCGACCTCCTGGGCTTCTTTAATTTTTGCCAGGAAATCGAGCGAAGTGACGGACCCCTTCATATCCTGACCGGGTATGTTGGCTTTCACGGATTCCTGGGCTCCCAGCGCGAGAAAAACGGCATCAAAGCCGTCCTCTTTCAGTGAAGCCAGAGTAAAATCTTCTCCCAGTTTTTTCTCGGTTATTATCTCGACTCCGAGATTTTCTATTACCGCTATTTCCTTTTCAAGGGTTTGGCTGTTGAGTCTGAATTCCGGAATGGCATAGCGCAGCATGCCGCCGGGATGGCTGGAAGCGTCAAAAACCGATACCTTGTATCCAGCCCTTGCCAGATCGTAAGCAGCGGAAAGACCGGCGGGCCCGGCGCCAATGACAGCGACCTGTTGTTCTTTTGCCTTTCCGCGTTTCGACAGGATATTGGGCTGCCAGTTTTTTTCCTCCGCCATTTCAATCACAAACCGCTTGATATCGCGGATCATTATCGGTTCATCTTTCAGGGCGCGGGTACAGGCCTCTTCGCACGGGTGGTCACATACCTCGCCGCAGATCGATTGGAGGGGGGATTTGGACATGATGAGCTGGTAAGCTTCCTCAAATTTACCTTCGGCGACTTTACTGACATAGCCCTGGGCCGGTACGGAATTGGGGCATTCATAAGTGCAGGGGGCCACCGGCCGCAATTCTTTTACACGCGCATGACCGGGATAGATCGTCAGGTCGGGGGCGGCGGTGATGGCCGGTACAATGATGTCCCGCATATCACGGAAAGTAGTATAATCATTGGAATCCATATAATTTTTGAGCCCTTTCATGAAATGAGGAAAGAACCCGAATCCGTGAACCAGGGTTGCCGTGCAGAGCCCCACCAGGTCGGCACCGGACATGGCCATCTCGACGGCGTCCTGCCACGTTTCGACGCCACCGGTGGCGGTTATCGTTTTTTCGGGGCCGGCCTGTTTACGTATCTCGTACACATCGCGTTTGGCCAGCGGTTTAAGCCATGGGCCGTTCATGCACGCCATGCCGATTTCCTTTTGGAGATAGTATTCCGACTCAACGGGATTTTCGAGGTTAAGCGGGGGAATACCTAAACGGTTGGCGGCGCCGCCCACCGCATCGGCCCCCGACTCAAAAGCGGACTTTGCGACCCGTCCTATCTCTCCCCCTTCGGGCGTAAGCTTCACGAAAAGGGGGATATTCAGTGCGGCTTTAACATCTTGAACAACTTCTTGCGCTACGCTCAAATTTTTCCCCATGCTTGCGCCGGTCTTCGGCCCGCCGGTATCATCACCGGAGACTTCGACGTTAAAAGACATATTGGGACAGCACATATTCAGTTCAATGATATCGGCGCCGGCGGCCTCGCATTGTTTGGCCATCTTTACCCAACCGGCGGGGCCTTCTTCACCGGCATAGGTGATATTAGCAAAAATAACCAGTTCGGGGGTCCGTTCCTTAGCAAGCTTAATTAACTCGAGGAGTTCATCCAGTACGAGTCTTTTTTCGGCGGTAAAAACGAGAAACCCCTCATCTTCATAATATCCGTATCGGGGTTCTCTATTGATATATGGAAGAGGGTAAACCGTCAATTTCAGGCTGGCTCCCCCCCAGCCCGTATCCCTTATCTTTTCAAGCTGTTCTATATTCATCGTTGTAGGGCCGGAAGAAACGTAGAAGGGGTTCCTGAATCTCACCCCCGCGATATCAACCGGCATATCCCAAATTTTTTCCATTTTTCTTCTCTCCTTCTATGGTTGATTAATTCTTTGCTCTTCATCTCGTCATCTTGCAACGACGGTGCTCATTAAAACATCTTTAATGCTAAATGTCAAAGGAATACCGGTGAAAGCTTTTGTAAACACCGTCGATGATGGCGGTTCAATGCCGGTTAAAAACATTTATCGCGTTATACAGGGCGGTTAAGCGATTTCGCCACAGACCGAGTTCCTGTTTTGCGAGTTCTGCCAACCCCGACCATCCAGTAATCTCCATTAAACCTGGACGTGAATCCTCTATTAATTCCGAATAAAGCCGAATTGTTCTCCTTACACAAGAGTCTGCATTAAATCTTCCGGCATTATTCCGGGCATTATTGCACATTTTCTCATATTGACGATGGGACATGTTCGCAAAGACAGCAAGCGCTCTTCGGAACGACTCGGGCTTATTTGCTTTGACCAGATGCCCGTCTTCGCCATCGGTAACAACATTTCGAATGCAACTGACATCCAGGGCCACTACAGGGCAGCCGCCGGCTAAAGCCTCGACCATAACGAGTCCCTGGGTTTCTTTTTCGGAGGGAAAAGCGAATACGTCCATAGCATCATACGCATCCACAAGATCTTGTCCCTGCAAAACACCGGTAAAAAAAACTCTGTCCGAAAGTTTTTGCTGCACAAATGCTTCATTAATGTCATCTTTGCATTCACCTGCCCCCACCAATAAAGCACAGGCATCGGGCTTTTTTTTAAGGAGCGAGCATACCGCTTTTGACCACAGATCAAAATTTTTTTCCGGTGCCAGACGTCCGGTAAATCCTACGACAAAAGCATTTTGAGGCAGCCCATATTTACCGCGAAAATGGTTACCGTTTCCGTTGGAGAATCGGGCAATATCCACTCCTGTAGGGATGACAGTTGTCGGTGTCTTGACCCCGTTTTGTATTAAAAGCTTTGCCATGTCTCTGGTAGGCGCTATTACTCTGGAGCACAGGTTACAGTAACCGGTCGATAGTTCGGTGACAAAGGTTTCAAAACCCTTGATATCCAACGGAAGGAGCTCATCATAAGCTTCATATCGGGTATGGTGAGTGAAAACAACCGGAATATTTCTCAGCGCTCCATAGCGCAAAGCCATATCACCGACTAAAAAAGGATAATGGGAATGGATAATGTCGGGCGCGAAATTCCCGAGCCTTTCGCCCAATTCGATAGAAAAGGGGAAGGCTAACGAAAAATCGCTTCCGGATACATTTTTTATTGATTGAAGGCGAATGACCTCCTCATTTTCATCTTTTTCTTCCTCGGGCTCATACCTGGGCGCGATCACTAATACCTGATGGCCAAACTGCTTAAGCTTATCCACATTTGTGGATACGGAGCTTGCCACTCCGCCGACATGGGGCGGGTAAGCGTTTGTAAACATGGCAATTTTCATTGTTTTGGGTTGCCTTTATTTGCAGTCGAAAACCGTTGCGGTTATAATATGACAATTCGGGGCGTGGCGCAGTTTGGCTTAGCGCGCTTGAATGGGGTTCAAGAGGTCGGGAGTTCAAATCTCCCCGCCCCGATAGCGAATAGTTATATTGAGATTAGTAAAATAATTAGTTTAGCGTGTTCAAAAAAAGGAAGATAAATATGAAGAAGTTTAATGTAGGTATAATCGGGTTGGGTACAATTGGTAGTGAAGTTTATAAAATTTTAAGTTCTAGTAGGGCTGTTTTAAAATCGCAAATTGGATTAGATATTTGTGTAAAAAGAATTTGTGATAAAAATGTTAAAAATTTAAGCTCTAAGTTAAAAAATAGTTCTAAATTTACTAAAGATGCAGACGAAGTTTTAAATGACCCAGATATAGAAATTATAGTTGAGCTTATTGGCGGGATTATGCCTGCAAAAAGATATCTTATAAAAGCATTAAAAAACAAAAAACATGTTGTTACTGCTAATAAAGCTTTATTGGCGGAAAACTTAAACCTTTTTGATATTGCTTATAAAAATAAAAGGTTGATTAAATTTGAGGCTAGTGTCGGAGGAGGTATTCCCATAATAAGAACTATTC
>JAGYMJ010000438.1 GCA_018400625.1 Planctomycetota bacterium | reverse complement strand
TCTTCCAACAGTTCCAGTTCTATGCGTTGTGGTCTCATTGATCGTACCGGTGGCGTTTGAATTTTTCGTAAGCTTCGATATCCTTTTTGGACACCGAAGGTGGAACAGCCTTAAGAGCGTGCCGGAAGTCTTCGGCGGACAGCTTCGAGCGCTTTTGGGTTCTCTCTTCCCGATCCCAGGCGTGGTGTGCAGCTTCTTCGGCCACACCCGCCAGGTCGGCGCCGCTGTAGCCGTCCGTTTCTTTCACGATGGATTCCAGATCAACGTCATCGCCAAGGGGTTTACCATTCAGGCAATGGCTGAGGATGCTGCAGCGCGCCTGCGGATCCGGGAGACCCACATAGACCTTATGCTGGAACCGGTTGCGCCGTAGCGCGGCCGGATCGAGAGCCTGCGGCCTGTTCGTGGCGCCCAGCAAGATGAGTCCATCCTTACGCCCGGCTATGCCGTCCATGGCCGCCAGGAACGCCGGAACAACGCGATCCATGACGGTTGACCCGCCGCCGCGTCTGGGAAGGAGCGCCTCGGTCTCATCAATAAACAGCACACAGCAGTCGTATTGCCCAGCTTCCTCGAACAGCCGTGTGACGTTTTTTTCGGCCTGTCCGACCCATTTATCCACCAGGCTGCTCCCAACGACACTGAGGAAGGGCACATCGAGTTCCCCGGCGATTGCGCGGGCAAAAAGCGTCTTGCCCGTGCCCGGCGGGCCGTAGAGCAGAATACCGCCGCCGATCTTCTTCCCCCACCGCGCGGCACCTTCCGGATCCGCCATCGGACGTATCACCATATTGTAGATAGCCCTTTTGGGTTCATACAGCCCCACAACCTGGTCGAAACTGACTCCGGTGTCCCTGACAACCTGCCAGGGCCGGTTTGTGGTGTCGTCGTTCTGATCGTTGTTTGCAACCGGCTGTTTTTCGCCCGCGCGGTTTTCCGCCAGTTCAAGCACATCGTCGGCGTGTTTGATCAACAGGCCCTGTTGGCCGGCGGGAGCATGGCGCGCTGCCCGGAACAGATTCTCGGCTGCCAGCAGCAGGTAGGTCTTCGCATCATCATCCAGACCGCTTTCCAGCGCATGTTCGGCTTTACGTATATAGGCGTCGGCAGTCCTCTGATAATGTTTCCAACTTTCACTCATGGCATCTCATTATTGTCCAGGAATCGGGGAATATCCTTTTCATAAAGTTCGCTGAGCAACTCCCTCGGCTCCTCAAATTTCTGTTGTTTCAGTTTTTCCCTCACCCCTCTGAGCCAGGCACGGAAATCGGAGGGCGGGTATTTTTCAATCATCTTCGTAAGGTCCGTCATGTCGATATGCTGTTCCGGGCCCAGTCCCTGCATAGCCACGCTGTCGGCGGTTTCCTTCAGCAGGCGTTCGATCTCCGCCATGGTCATTCCTGAGGTTAAGTTCGCCAACCGGTCGAAATCCATATTTTCGGCGATACGCCCTTTTTCGAGCTGGAACTCCAGCACCTCCCGGCGGGCGGCAAAATCGGGTGGCAGCACATGGATATGTTCGCCCAGCCGGCCGGGGCGCACGAGCGGCGGGTCGAGCAGGTAGGGGTAATTGGTCGTTGCGATATGGACGGTCGTCTCGCTTCCGGCGGTTATGCCGCTGAACTGCGCTTTCAGTTCGTTCATCACCTTGCCGTGATGTTTGCTGGCGCCGAATCTGGGGCTCCAGCCGATACCATCGAACTCGTCCCAAACGATCACGGCGGGGTTATTGCTCTTAGCGAGGTTGAATATCTTGACGACGCTCGGCAGCCATTTGCTCCAGTGCTGTCCGAAAATCGCTTTCACCGGTGCATTGATGATAGTCAGGTCGTATCGCGCGGCCAGTTCACCGGCCACGCACCGCGAGACATGCGTCTTACCGGTGCCCGGCGCGCCGTAGAGCAGCAGACCGGCCACGGTGGGCGGCCGCCCGGTCAGTTCTTCGTATTGACGTTTTTTCTCGGGATCCAGGCAGAAGGCCATCGACGATTCCAGACGGTCCTTGAGGTATTCCATCCCGGCCACATCGGAGAAATCGTAGGGCATATCTTTGATGACAAGCGACTCGAAATTATCGATTGTGGGCGAATCAAGCCGGCCGGTCGTCTGCTGCTGGCGCCGGGCCAGTCTCTCCACATCCTTCGCCAGCACTTTTGCGCGCGAGCTCGCCGACTCGACCGTGGGCAGTTCACCGGCCCTTTTCATCTCACGTATGACCATTCGCCGCACTTTACCGGCCCACTTTCGGGGCAGATCGATATCGCGGCACGCCTGACGGACCGTCAGACGCAGCTTTTGCATAGAGGTTCGGTCTTCAATATACTTTTCGATCCATTTCAAGTCAGGGTCGGGCCCGGACATCGCCTCGTTGATCTCCTTGATCTGTCCCTCATCCAAAAACTCACGCCGGTCCTCCAGAAGTTTTTCGACCGTCTCACGGCGTCGCGAGCCGACGATTTTATCGAGCCGGGTTTTAAAGGCTGTCAAATCAACGACGCGGGAATTCCGTATCTGTTCGCTGAAGCCTTTTATATCATCCGGTTCCAGATCGTTTCTGTATTGTCCGAGCAATTTCATGGCCTCTGTTCGCGACGCATCCGCCCGGTCGTCTGTATCAGCCTCTTCAAACTTCACGTGGTCACGATCGCCATCCGGAGAATCGGGTTCTTTCGTGGCCATCAGCACATCGCTCTCGAACTCGACGGCGTCGAAGACATCGAGTATGGCGGCGCCGGCCTCCACGGCATCGGCCATTTCGTGCAGGCGAGCTGTCAGTTCCTGCACGCTCATCACGGAGAGGTCGGGTTTATACCGATCGATGATCTCATTTCCCGCCGCCAGAACTTGCTGCGCCTGCTGTGAGAGGTGGGCGGTCTTTTCAGTTCTTGGTGGGATGTCCGGCTCCCCGGTCGCCGGGGATTCAGGAGGGATTTTGACCTGAGAAACTTCGCCTTTACCCGGCGGGCCGACGCCGGCGACCGGCGGATTGTTTTCATTGAGCTGAAGGGATAGGAAGGACTCAATGGTCAGGGGCTCGACATCGCCATCGTTACGTTCTGCGAAATGCCCTTTCACCGCTTGCGTCAGCAGCGCGCACACCTCGCCCACATGCCGTCCGGAGAGCATTTCTGCGAGTTCAGTAATTAAATCTTCGTCACAGGGGAAGGGGTCCAGCAGCGCTCCCAGAAAATCTTCCATATCCCTGCCTTCGGGGTGGGTATCGAAAACGTCGTCCGGTTCAGTTCCGTTGATGATTCTGTTCTTATCATACTGACGGGCGAAATTTCGGAGTTCTTCCACATCGGAGTCCAAGGTTCGCGGTGAGAATATCTCCATCACATCCTGCAGGTCCTGCATGCACAGTCCCTTTTTATCGCCCTTTGATTTACTCCTCTGGAACGCTTTTTGAGCGGCTTTATGACAGATCATCTGTATTTCGGCACCGCTGTATCCGTCCGAGGAATCGACCAGTAAGGAATAGTCAAAATCACCGGTATTCTTGTGCTGCCGCAGGTTCATCTCCCAGAGGTGGCGTCTGGCCTCAGGGTCGGGCAGCGGGATATAGACGAGTTCATCGAATCTTCCGGGTCGCAGCATGGCGCGATCGACGAGAAACGGGTGGTTGGTAGCGCCCAGGACGAGGATAGGATTTTCATGGCGGTCAAAACCCTGGATTTCGGACAGGAGCTGGTTGACGACCCGGCGCATGTAGTCTTCGCTGCGCTGTCGGCTCGATGCCAGAGCGTCGATTTCATCGAAGAAGATGACCGAGCGTTCGTTCTGCGCGGCCTTTTGGAAGAGGGCATGCACGTTCTTTTCCGGGTCCCCGACCCATTTGCTGAGGATATCGCAGGAGGGCACGTAATAGAACGGGGCATCGACCTCGCCGGCGACGGCCTGGGCGATGAGGGTCTTACCGGTGCCGGGGGGCCCATAAAGCAGGATTCCTCCACCGCTTTTTATTCCGAACTCCGCGGCCATATCGGGATAGAGGAAGGGATCGATGAGTTTTTCGCGCACGAGCTGTTTGACATCTTTGAGTCCGGCGACATCATCGAGCGAGACCTCCGGTTTTTTGGAAGGGATGGCGAACTTATCGCTTTCCTGCTCATTGTTCTGCTGATCCTGAGCGGGCTCGGCCTGTTCAACCGGCTGTTTTTCCCGCGTTCTTTCCTCGTCGATACCCTCGACGATATCGACAATTTCAGCGGCCTGCCGCGTTCGCACTTCTCTGAGTTCATTATTGGGCGTCAGCGAGGCGATTTCGAAAAGTTTTTCCGCTCCGAGCAGGAAGTATTCACGAGCTTTATCGAGATGGCCGGCCCTATGGGCTTCCTGCCCTTTATTGATGTATTCTTCATATCTGTCGAGCAAATCAGGCAGGTTATTAGCCATGTTCTTCTCCGATAAAAGGTATTATATTATCATACCATGAAGCTTTCAGCTTTTTTTCAATTCTCTAATTCGATCAAGACCTTTTTTAATTCTGTCGTCGCCGCCGGCCGCTTTCGACTTCGTTTTACGACCGGAACCGCCGCCAACCTTTTCTTCGACAACGACTTCATCCATCAGTGCGTCCTTCTCGCGAGCGATATCTTCTTTCATGCTCTCGGGGATATCGACTTGCTGTTCTTGCTGCACACCGGCTCCCATATCCAGTTGAACGGAGTTCATGATTTGCGTGAATTCCTCCTCTTTCTGACCGACCTGAGCCATGGCAAGATTGACATCCGTCATGACATCTGAAAGCTGTTGACTTGAAGCCTGGGAGTTCACTTCTTTGACAAGCGCCTGCATACCGGAGAGCAGCCCTTCCATCGCTCCCCCCATTTTCCCCTGCATGATAAAATCTTCCATTCTTAAGAGAAACGCATCCCACTTGGATGCTTGCACCTTGTACTGGAGTTTTCGGCAGAGGTAAATCTCACATCCGGAATCATCACCGAGAGACAAAGCCTCTTTAGCCATATCCTGATACTTTGCAGACATATTACGGCATTCGGATGTGTAGTTTTTAACCTTCTGCTTTCCCATGTTAATGGCCACTTGCCTTCTGGCGCGTTCTTTTTCTTCACGACGCCTTTTTTGTTCTTTGCTTTCAAAAAGCGGCATTGTATCTCCTCCAAATATTTTACTATTTTACAAAACACTTACCTTTTATGGATTTAAGCACGATCTCCGCCGATTTTTGATGCCCAGTTTTCGTATCGCTCCAGGCTGAGTTTATTGGCGGAGGGGAGCACCTTTTTCAGTGCACTGTCGAAATCGCGTTTGGTCAAACTGCGCACCTGCACTTTGTAGTCACCGACGGCCCCCTGATCCACTCTGTCGGGCAGCGAGCTGTTTTGTTCCTGCAGCATTGCATTAACAGCTTCCTGGCAGATCGTCGCGATATGGCGTCCGGAATAGCCCTTTGTTTTTCGGGCCATATCGGGGTAAGAAATATCACTGTCGAGCTGGAGGCCTTTATCCTGGATATGTATGCGGAAGATAGCCTCGCGTGCGGCGCTGTCCGGCAGCCCGACGAGAATATGCTTCTGGAACCGCTGCAGCACGGCCTCGTCGATGCTCCAGGGCAGGTTCGTAGCGGCGATCGTGATCAGGCGCGCCTCCGTTCCCTTTTCCGACAGCCCGTCGAGTTCGGCCAGCAGCGTTGAAAGAACACGTCGTTCGGAACCCATCTCACCTTTACCCTCACGCTGTCCGCAGAGGGCATCGAACTCATCGATAAAAACGAGTGAAGCGCCGGTATCGGCCTCGCTGCGGGCTCTGGAGAAGAGCGCCGAGATCAGTTTGGTCGATTCCCCGAAGTATTTACTGAGGAGGTTTGAAGCTTTGACGTTAAAGAACGTGGCGCCGATCATATTGGAACACGCCGCCGCCAGCAGCGTCTTGCCGGTACCGGGCGGGCCGTAGAGCAATATTTTCGATTCGCTCCCAAACTTAACATTGTCGGGTTTCTGTGCCAGGATGAGGCCGAGAGTGTATTTGAGGGTGGCCTTGACATTCTCCATACCGCCGATATCGTTCCAGCTCACATCCGAGCGGTACACCAGTTCATCCACCGAGGCCTCATATTCTTCTCGGGCGGGAACGGAGCCTTCCACACTTTTTTTGTCGTTAAAAACACGCTGCCCGGCGTCGAGTTTATCGGCCTTTTCTTCCGCGCTGTTGGCCTTCTGAAACAGCCGAATTCTGTCCTGCAGGACGGTTTCCTGCTCGGCCATGGAACGCAGTTTTTGGGCGACTTCTCGCAGCAGCCTGGCCGCTTCCGCTAAATTGCCTTCCTCTTCTTTTTTGCCGGCATCCTCCAGCATCTTCGTCACAGCATTCCTGGTCTGCGAGATGTATCCGCGTCTGTCAAACATATATTAGCTCCATTTAAATTAAAGTATGCCTTGACGAAAATCCTTGGTCCCTTTTGCAAAAATTTCCGTATGCGAAAGGCAGAATTCACCATTTAGCACAAAATCTTGACTCCACAGGGGAAGCCCGGTGTGGAAGCCACGTGGTTCATGGAAAATTTCAAATTGTCAAAAGACCATTCACTCACATTTGCTTACAGAGATAATGACTAAATTTCCTTCATTGGTTGTTCATCTTCTAATCCTAATATCTTTGCATTGCACTCCCTTGCCTTTTCCACATCCCCACTTGATTCAGCTTTTGCGGCTTGCTCTACAGCATCCATAATGCCTTTAAGCGCATCATCCTCATACTCCTCATACTCTCTATTTGATGTTTCCTGGCCAATACTCGCTGCTTTGTTCGTATCCTCAAGTGTTTTAATCGTCGCATCAGCTTCAGTGATAGCCTCCTTTATCTTTTCATCGCCCATGCGCTCACCTAATAATCTGGTGGCATCAAGGGTTCCTCCAGGTTTGAAAAGATCGAGTTTCTCCAATTCCAACTCGGCACGATTAATTGTGTCCTCCACCAACTGTTCATGTCGGGACAGAAGAGTTAATATCTGCTGATTATTTTTAATTTTTTTAGCTCCTCTTTTATGGCCAACTGAATCGCCATTTAACACCGCATTTTTCGTTTCTCGAATAATCCGGTCACGTTCCCGTTCTTTTTTTTCTCTTTTAACGGCTATTTCATTAACGTTTTCTTTCGCCATTTGCAATGCATATCTTAGCTTTTTGGCCCTTTCCTCAAGTTCGGCTATAGGATCTTTGCCAAAAATTTTCCCAAAAACACCTCTTGACTTACCCATCGGAAAACCTCCTTTTAAAAACATTTAACGGATACTACAAGTGAACGAACAGCACATAGGGTTAAAATTCTTCCTCTAATTTTTCAGAGTCTTTTGATTCAGTTTCCTGCTCTGTTGGTATAGGCTGTGTTTTATGCACGTCCTCAGGTGAGTTGTTTTCATCATTCGGCACAGCATACCTTTTTTTCTGAGCGGCTGTTGCTTCATTCAACATTGATCCCCAATCTTCCATTCCCTCTAAAGCCTCTTCTTTTTCTCGCATAGCAACATAGAGAGCCTTTGCCTCCGCGTTATATTTCTCTTTAATGAGTTTTGTATCACCAATCGACTCTTTTTGTTTTATCACATCCACAAGTTCAGACAAAACCTGTAAATGATCCTGAATGTTCATCCAAACTTTTTTGGCTGATTCCAAATCTTTCCGCCCTTGTTGCCATTCAGTATGGACACGTTGCAATTTGAATCCGGTTTCCTCTTCTTTCTTAAGACTATCTTTACGATCCTTTATTCCTTGAACTTTTTCTTCCAGCGTTTCGACCCTAGCCGCAACACGTTTTTCACGCAGCTTGGACTCATTGAGCATCTGCTCCACATCTATATCTTCCTGCTTATCTTGTTTTTCACTGTTCCCGAACAAACTCTTCAACCACTCCCAAAACGCTCCCACTGGATTCGCCATATCTCTCACCTCGAATGAACTTTTTCAATATGATGAAGGTTATCTTCAGAACCGTGACGATACACGTATGGGGTATCATCCGATCGACAGACCGCCATGATCAACTGCCGGCCGACCTGCTCGGGCAGGCCGATCTCAGCGACAGCCTCTTTCAAACCCATGATATCGCCCGAAAACTGCATGTGTTCGGACAGATTGTCCACACACCATTGCCTCCGACGCTCGATACTCATCGGGGTCATAGCGACCCAAGTATACCAGTTGTAGTCATTACCTGCAACTTCAAACCATTTGCTGCCGTTACTGTTATACTCACAATAGCATGCCAGCACCTCTGTTTTTTCCCCCGCCAAGGAGGAAGAGATGATTTCGTCCGGCCAGCGAGCGGGCAGAAATACGCTGAATATGACTGGCGTATCTAATGCTTCTCCCATCCTGCAGTTCAGGTAATCGCTGACATGTTCGTGCAGCATGGATTTGCCGGTGATTTCAGATCCCTCAGCCAGGTACGAAAACGCAAAACTCTTGGCAAAGCACTGTGCTACAGGTTTACGCCCCCTGGATAGAGTTGCGCGGAGTTCGCGATTCAGCGGCATATCAGCGGCATCGAAGCCGTACTGCAATGCCAGATCACCTATCCTGTGCCGCTCATCGTCGAGCTGACAGTCATCGAGCGCTGCGCCTTTCACACCGAAGCGCGCTTTGGCCAGTGCACCCGCAAACTCGTCAAGGTTCGCCTGCACGCCGTCAATGAAACAGCGTTCCAGACTCTTCATTGTATCATGAGTTTTCATAATATTATCGTTCCCCTTCTTTTTCCGGCCTGACGCGGCCTTCATCCCGGTAGAGGGGTTTGCCGCATCCGCCACTCCGACGCCCCCGGCCTGTTTTCCCGCGCGATCGGTATCCGGCTCCCCGTTATCGTTTTGTGAAGTCGCCAAAAAATTGTCATTTGTAGAGGTCTTTTTTGCCGAATGCAGGCTGAATGTTTTCTGGTAGCCGTTGAGCATGCGTTCAAACTGGTCGTCAGAAGCTGTGTCCTGTGGTGAAGTGAAATGATGGTCGAGTTCCTGGAGGAAGCGGCCGAGGCGCGGTATGCCGCTGCCGATCTTTTGCCATCCTTCACCGGATGTATCCGAAGCCGAACCGATCAGTGCATTTGTCAGGAGCTGAACGGATACTTGCTGAGTCCCAACAAGTCCTCGCGCTCGCAGGTAGGCGATTCCCAGCGCGCAGAAACCGCTGATCATGGGCGCGGCCATCGAAGTGCCGTTCATCGCGATATATAATCCATTCTCATATTGGGGCTGCTGAGAGCTGTACTGCGATCTGGCGGAAATCAAACCCACTCCCGGCGCCGCCACAGTCGGCTTTTTGCCCGTCAGTTGGGTGTATTCAGTGGAACCGACACAACTGAAGGGCACCCAGCGGCCGTTGGAATCGACGGCGGCGACGCAGATGGCCTCCGGCGCATCCGAGGGCGGCGAAATCAGGGTGGTTCCCCGGCGTGAACGTTCCGATTCATTCCCCGCCGCAACGACCGGCAAGACATCCTGAGATGCTGCGTAGCCGAGACTCCGGCTCAATATAGAACGACCGTCGGGCATAAGCTCCTGCGTGCCGAAGCTGAGGTTCATAATATCAACCCCTTTCTTGACGGCATATCCCACGGCCTCCAACATCCTGTCGCTTGTAATCCTTCCGTTGTGATCGGCGACCTGAAGGTCAAGGATGCGGGCGAACTGGGAGATGCCGCCCAGCAGAGGCTGTTTTTGAGGCGGAATACCCGCCACGATACTAGTATCCACACTTCTGAAAATATCTGGTCGGTGAGAGTTACAATCAATTA
>JAGYMJ010000437.1 GCA_018400625.1 Planctomycetota bacterium | reverse complement strand
TGCTCAGGCGAGTGTGGAAAGCATTGTATCGTAAAAAAGCAAGAGCCGGAGGAGCGGGACGGGCGGATTAACGGCGGAGCTTATGGTTTATGGTGATAGCGGCGCGTAGTGCTTAATCATCATCCCACCGGCACAGGGTACGGTGGTGAGAAAACGACGCACTTCACTGATTATTTACAATTTAAGAGGTATATAATGCTTAAGATACTGATAACCGACAAAATATCTGAGAAAGGAATTGAGTATTTGAAATCGCTCGATGATGTAAAACCCGTCGTCAGGGCCGATATCGATGAAAATGAGTTAGCAGCCATTATAGGCGAATATGACGGTCTGATCATACGCAGCGGTACGCAGGTGAATGCTGAAGTTCTTGAAAATGCCGGGAAACTCCGTGCTATCGTCCGGGCCGGCGTCGGCGTGGATAATATAGATATAGACGCCGCAACGAAAAAAGGTATATTTGTGATGAATACGCCGGGCGCCAATACGTTGAGCGCGGCGGAACATACAATGGCCCTGGTTATGGCAATGAGCAGGAATATCGTGCCGGCTTGCAACAGTCTGAAATCCGGTAAATGGGACAGGAAGCAATTTACTGGCCGCCAGCTTGATGACAAGACATTAGGGCTTATCGGCCTGGGGAGGATAGGGATGGCGGTTGCCAAAATAGCCAAAGGATTAAATATGCGTATCATCGGTTATGACCCGCTTGCAAAGGAGTCGGAAGTTGAAAAGGCGGGGATTGACCTTACAACCGATTTCAATGAGATCATCAAAAAATCGGACTACATATCTTTGCATGTTCCCAAGAACAAGCAAACGACAAATATGATTGACAAAGCCCAATTCGACATGATGAAACCGACCGCCCACATCGTGAATTGTTCCCGCGGAGGGGTCGTCAACGAAGATGCCCTTTATGACGCATTGGAAAAAGACGAAATCGCCGGTGCAGCCCTGGACGTCTTTAATGAAGAACCTCCCGAAAACACACGGTTTGAGAATCTTGACAATTGTTTGGTAACTCCCCACCTTGGAGCGAGTACCGAGGAAGCACAGATCGAGGTGGCCAGGGAAGCAGCAAGGGTATTGATCGATACGCTCAAAGGAAAGGCTATTAAAAACACGTTAAACGCGCCGACCAGGGCCGGATCGATCCCGCTTATTGTTCGCTCATACAGCGAGCTCGCCAAACGGATCGGCATGATGGCTTCCGTTTTAGCCGGCGGCCGGATTAAAGATGTTCAGGTGCAGTACCGGGGAAAAATTGTAGATCAGGACGTGGAATTAATCACGAATTCCTTCCAAATCGGGCTGCTGAGAGGATATTTTGATACGCCGGTTAATATGGTCAATGCGCCCTTATTAGCAGAAGAACGGGACATCAATATCGAAGAGAAGAAAAGATCAGAACCGCATGATTTCGCATCGGAATTCGGAGCACGCATTACGACCCGATCCGGGGTCACTCGTATTACAGGCACGGTACTGAGCGAAAATATAATGAGGATCATTGAGATTAACGGTTTCGGGATCGAGATGTCTCCGGCCGATACGGTGGTTATAATTTTTAATGATGATCAACCCGGTGTGATCGGCCAGGTCGGCACGGCACTCGGCAAGCACGGCATGAACATTGAAACCATGGGCGTCGGGCAAAAATTAAAGGAAAAGGAAGCTGTTTTAGCCTTCAGTGTGGACAAGGAACCCTCCGAAGAAGTTATCAAAGAGATTGAAGCCCTGCATTTTGTCAATAATGTCTATGTCTGCCGCCTGGATTAGCTTCATAATCAACCCGTGGCGCGGCTGTTGGTCTTATTTTTTGTAAATGTTCGCAAGTCCTCAGTGAACACCGCAGCACCCCCACCGTGTCTTGTGCCGGTGAAATGAAGATCAAGTGCTAAGGAAAGTCCTCAGCGAACC
>JAGYMJ010000436.1 GCA_018400625.1 Planctomycetota bacterium | reverse complement strand
GGTTCGCTGAGGACTTTCCTTAGCACTTGATCTTCATTTCACCGGCACAAGGCACGGTGGGGATGGATGCTGCGGGGTTCACTGAGGACTTGCGGCAATTCAACCAGCGGGCCTGTTCCGGGTGGTTTGAATTTGCAGTGACGGGGTATTTTAGTCATCAAACGGCATCGGAACGAGTTCTTCATCGCTTTTTTCCGCCGCTTCCTGAACTTGCCGGAGAATGTTGGAGGGCAGTTTTTCCTGCAGTACATGTACAAATTCCTCCGGAAAGCCTGCTCTGCCCGAGAAAATATCAAGAAGAACCGATTCTCTCAGCCGGGAGAAATCGACATAGCGCCGTCTATTTTCCTCTTCATCGAGATTGAGTTTTTCGTTCCAGAGTCGGGCATACCGTTTGGCTCTGGCATGGAGCGCTTCCGCACGGTCATCGGCATCGCCGCCCAGATTGTAATAACTCTGATGCAGTAAACCGCCTATCATCCGGCGCATTTCATCCGGCGAAGCAACACTGATATATTCTTGAAGTTCTTCGGTGACAAATTCTTCATGGGGGACTTGATTGTTGCTGCTTGGGAACCTTTCTTGTAATTTTTCGTAATAACGACGCGAGTCGGAAATGGCGCCCATGTAGAAGAACTCAAGAGTGACCTTGCGCAAAAAATGTCTGTAGGCGGATTCGATCCCCCGGGTGGGGGCGACTTCGCCGTCATCATATTCCGCTAATACCAATTCATACTGTTCAATCATCGCCTCGGTGAACCTGTAGTCGGGGCCCATCATGGGCATGACTCTTCCCGCGCTGTCGAAGAGTAATCTCCCCTGTTCGACGATCCCCTGCATTGCGCTGTAAATGATCCTGTCGTAATCTATCTCTCTGTATCTATAAGAAACCCAATCCTCCGGCACTTCCCATTGGGAGGGGTCCATTTGAATGATTTCTTCCATGCTCATCCCCTTGGCCCGCATCCTTTGCCGGAAAGCACGATTCTTAAAAGCAACAGCAACCCGCCGGCCGAGTGTGCCCCAATACAGGGCATGAGAGTAAGGGTTGCGCCAGTCCAGCGGACCGTATTCATCCATGAGCTCGATCATGATGTCCGGATTAAGTTTTAATTGTTCTCTTAACCTGTGTGCTCTGGCGAACAAAGAGATATCAGCGACGATTTCGGCATTCTGTTCGTCCTCCATTAATTTCATGGCGCCTTCAGGGACGGCGTCAGGGTCTCTAAGGTAAGCGAAGAAACGCATTAAACCCCTGTCTCCCATCCGGAACGGGTCAAAGCCGTTGTCCAGCAGTTTGTTATAGAATTTTTGTGTATCTTTGTCTTGCAGCAATGAATCCTGGTTCTGAGGAGCTTCTCCCAGTGCTTCAAGTGTTTCGCGCGATCCGCTTCCTTGCAAAACTTCATGCATTAACATGCCCAGACTCTGCTTATACCAGAAATGAGCGTCATCGAGCGTATCGCCGATTTTATGTTTATACATCCATCCGAGCGAGAAGTAAAGTTCAGGGTCGTCGGGATTGTTGGGAATCCCCTGATTTCTCAGAAGCTCAATGCCGCTTCTTATCCACGGCCAGCGTTCGCTGTGGTCCGGCACCTGTACAGAGACATTATATGCCATGTTCCAGGCGTTAAAATCCCAGACTTTAGGAAACCTTGGTGCTAATTTACAGGCTAATTCGGCGAGCTGGGCAATTTCGAAAAATTTTCCATCGTCTTTCAAACTCTCCATACGGATCCATATCACGTTGATCACTATGCCCCGAAACGCCCCTAAAGCCGTCGTGAGCAGTACGATGTCGGGGCTAACCCCCCTCACAGGACTGCTGGTAAGATCGTAGCGTATCTGATCTTTATGAAGCGGGGTCACCATCATGCCTGCAACAGCAATAAATGCAAGCGCGAAACCCAACATGAAATACCTTTTAATTGTGGTCATAATCTTCCGGATATTTTTTAGTAAGCATTAAAATAAAACCATCTCATCCCCCAAGCGCTGCCGGTGCTTTCCGCGCCGGGAGCGCTATGCGAACAGTGTCCTTTATACAATGACTTTTGCCAATTCACGTTTCCAATAAGCATAGAACGCCAATAACATAGCAACTGTACCTTGCAAGAAGCACATTACCGCAAAAGCTTTCGCCGTATAGGACAGGCTAACCAACCTTCCGTTGGATACTTTATCTATGGGGCTGAACCTTCCGAATTGCGGTAATACGGCAAGGATGAACCTCATGACAGCGGAGAAAAACCGTTTAATCGTAAAACCAATATAACCGAAAACCGACAAATCGGGATCAGGCATCCCCTTTTCAAAGGCATATTCAACAACCCAGGGTCCCAGTAATCCAATGACCAAAATAGCAGCTACGCAGAAGCTTGCTACAGGAAACGAGAACATGGCTCCCAGCATTATCGACAGCGCGGCAAGTAAAATGATATGGGCGAAGATCACAAGCACCGACCTATAAAAATTGGGCGCAAACCCCCCGGTTTTCTGCATGATTTCAATGCCGTCTGCCGGGTTGAAGGTCAGGCCGGTATCGCGCCTCAGATTAACAAAGATTACTCGTACAATACCGTTGGGGTCTATTATTTCGGGTGAAATGGGCAGCTCCTGGAAGGCGCCTGCTGTAAGGGTCTGCTGAAATTCACCAATAATTGCCATCTGATCTTCATTTTCAGCCTCGTCGTCGGTGGGATATAAGAAATACCATACGCCCGGGCACCTTTCGTCCTCATTCTGTGCCTCCGGATTGGTCATATGAGGTTTGGCGCGTAGAAAAACCGTTCTGTTGGAATGGGGATCAAGCCCCGAAAAAGTAAACCTTACCTGCCCTCCGGCCGGAGCCGTTGTGCGCCGACGTTTAACTTCCGAGGTGAGTTGGGTTCTGATCTCAGCTTCTTCTGCAAGGGAGGTGAGATCACCACGTTCTTTTCTCCTTTGCAGCTCGCGCTCAACGATGTCTTCAACGTCTCCGGGGATTGAGGGGCGAACCGTATGACGTGCGACCAGCACTTCAACTCTGACCCTTTGCAGGTCTCTCAGCTTTTCCCGGCCCTCCCAGGCCGGCATCCCGCTAAAATCTCTGTCCCGTGCCATGTAGCCTACTATACCATAAACCGCCCCCGACATGATGAACAGTAAGACTCCGCAAAGTATGGATACGCCCAGCAGCTTACCCGCAAGGAACTGCCAGCGTTTCATCGGTTTGGTATCGGTTATGAATACCTGCTTTTTGTTGATCTCACTGCATACCGACACGGTACAGAAAAATATTGCCAGAATGGCGAGTAAAATTTCCGCCAGCGCCAGGCTGTAGGTCAAAACTATCTGCACCTGACTTTTCAAACTTCCCTCGGTTTCGAGAATGAAGGGCAGCGACGGTATCAGAATCACAAAGAAAAGCAAGAGAATTATAACGGCTTTACGATTCAATGCTTCGAGAATCATCTTGCGTGCAACGGCCCAAAGGCTATTCCTTTCTTTTATAAAGATAATTGTCAAAAAAACGCTGCCGACAACACACAAGGCGCCCGCAATAATCCCCGGGTAGTTCTCAATTACTTGTTCGAAAAAGGTATCGGTATCGGAAAAAGCGCCTAATATCCAGTAATAGAGGTGGGAAAATACCATCATCACCAGCGGCAGCATGAAAGCCAGAAACAAAGCGAGCAGGACTTCCGGGCTATGGCTGATAAGGAAGCGGGCCGGTATTTTGATGGTGGATTTCAGTTTTTTCATGTTGACTTTCCGTCTTTATTATCTTTTGCCTCTTCCTCTTCCTTTTCCTTTTCCTCTTTTTCTTTATCCTTCCGGAGCAAATTTTCCAGCATGTCGTATCGCACGTTTTTATCTTCATCAGCCAATGTTTCTTCTTTGGTTTCCGCTTTCTCTTTTTCTGTGCTGTTTTTCTCATCATAACGGGCTTTTTGAGAAAGCTGTTCGATCAGTTCTCTGTCTTCTTTATCCTCTTTGCCCTCTTTTTCGACGGGAACGGGGCGTGATTTTTCTTCCTGCTCCGTTATCTTCTGTCTGCCGGCCTGTGTAAGGTCTTCGATGAGTTTTTCAGGTGATTCTTCTTCACGAGACAGGAAGCTTGCGGCGCCGGTGCCGCTTTCCGCACCGGCGGTGCTTACCTGCTCTTTCTTTGCTTTTTTCACTTCGCTCAGGAAAAAGTCTTCCAGCCGGCGTTCTGAAGGGGCAATTTCAAAATCCCGATCTGATTGAACATATTTTCTGATCAAATTTTCTATAGAGGCAATCCCCTCCGGTGGCAGGGCGGGCATACGTATCTGCATGGTGTTATCTTCAACGAGCAGTTCGTTGACGTCACCGCTGATTCTCATCTTGCCGCCATAAAGAATGGCGATGCGATCACAGACCTGTTCGACGTCGGCAAGCAGATGACTGCAAAGAAAAATTGTTTTTCCGCGTTCCTTTAATGTGGCAATCAAATCCTTAATTTCCCTCGTACCTATGGGGTCCAAACCCGTCGTTGGCTCATCAAGGATCAACAGATCGGGATCGTTGATTAAAGCCTGAGCAATGCCGATGCGACGCGCCATACCTTTTGAAAACTCGCCGATGGGGCGGTTGCGAGCGCGTCCCAGTCCAACCATATCGATCAAAGCTTCGCTTCTCTGGTCTCTGTCAGTGCGGTTGAGTCCGAACAGACGGCCGAAAAAATCAAGGGTTTCCCTGGCATTGAGGTAGTCGTATAAATGCGATTCTTCGGGCATATACCCCATTCTTTCCTTAACATTGATTTCCCGGGGTGAGTTGCCGAACACCTGTACGACGCCGCGTGTAGGGAAAAGAAGGCCGAGTAAAAGCTTAACAGTGGTGGTTTTTCCGGAACCGTTGGGGCCGAGCAAACCAAACACTTCACCGGGTTGGACTTCGAGATTAAGCCCTTCCAGTGCTCTGACATGCCCTCTGCCCCAGAAATCTTTATAAATTTTAGTTAGTTCAATCGTTTGAATAACCGGTTGCATATTTTAATCCATGATAAATAATTAAACACGGGCTGGTTGTGGAGCTGATTCGGCTTCCGCTTCAGCCGCGGCTTTGGCCGTTTCAGCTCTGGTTCTTTCTTCTTCAAATCGTACGAGACGCGCGCTGTTGAAAATGACGATGAAGGAACTGATGTTATGCAGCACGGCGGCCGCGATCGGGCCGAAATACCCCAGGCTGGCCAATCCCGAGCCGACAACGACGAAAGCGCCGCCGATAAGCAGATTCTGTGTGATTAAAGATTTCAGTTTGCGGGACAAGGTGATCAACATCGGTAATCGTTCAAGGTCATTGTTGAGCAGCGCAATCGATGCACTGCCGATAGCGACGTCGCTGCCGGCGGCCCCCATTGCGATTCCCAGATTTCCGGCCGCTAAGGCCGGTGCATCGTTAACACCATCCCCGACCACCGCAACGATATGCCCTTCTTTCTGCATGTTTTCGACCAGATGCAGTTTCTGCTCCGGTAAGCACTCGGCCTGAACATCCGTGCAGCCCAGTTCCGCGGCCACTTTCTTCGCAACACTCCACCGGTCGCCTGTAAGCATAGTGAGGCGTTCAATCCCCAGGCCTCTCAATTCAGATGTGGCTTTCTGCGCCTCTTCACGCGCTCTGTCTTCCAGGCCTATCCAGCCCAGATAGTGTCCGTCGGCCGCCACATAAAGCAGGCTCATGCCGGAGACTTCGTCAAGATGTTCCTGAGTTTCCGCCTGAGTCATGTTAATACCTTCTTCTTTAAGCCAGTTGGCGCGTCCGACCAGCAATTCCCGGCCGTTGACTGTACCTTTGACGCCTTTCCCCGCCACTTCCTCCAATGTATCGGCTTCCTGCAGTTGTACGTTGGCCTTTTTGGCAATGGAAGTTACGGCTTTAGCTACGGGGTGGCGTGAATTTTGCTCTAAACTGCCTGCAGTGCGGAGCAATTCGGTGCCTTTGTCCCTATCGATGGGGTTGAGGCTTGTCACGGTCAATTCACCCGTCGTGAGTGTTCCTGTTTTATCAAACACGATGGCGGTCAGGTCGCCGGCGAGTTCCAGATGCGTCACATTTTTAATAAGTATGCCCAGCCTGGCGGCCGCCGTTAAACCGGCGACCATTGCTGTAGGTGTAGCGAGAACAAAGGCGCACGGGCAGGCGATGACCAGTACCGTTATGACACGGTGGGGGTCTCGTGTAAAAACACCGACAATCGCCGCCAGCATTAAAATGACAGGTGTGTACCACTGTGCATAACGGTCAATTATTTGCATAAGCCGTGTTTTAGTGCCCTCGGCCTCGAGTATCAATCGCTTAACCTTACCCAGCGTGGTATCTTCGCCGGTGCTCAGAACCTCGACTTCAAGAGCGCCTGTCAGGTTATGGGTGCCGGCGAACACCTCATCTCCCTGCATTTTATCCGCCGGAAGCGATTCTCCCGTAATCGTGGCTTCGTTGATTGCCGTTTCCCCGCGAACGATTCTGCCGTCCACCGGCACCCTGTCCCCGGGGCGCAGCCTGATCCGGTCATTTTTTTGGAGTTGGGAGACTTCAACAACATCCCCGTTGATAAGTTCGGCTGTCCGGGGCTGGAATTGCATCAGTTTTTCTACCGATTCCCGGGCGCCTGCGGCGG
>JAGYMJ010000435.1 GCA_018400625.1 Planctomycetota bacterium | reverse complement strand
GGAATCACGCTGTTCACGTCGGATGATGAAAAGGTGCGGCGCATCCACCGGTGCTGTGCAAACTGGATCAACCAGGGGAAGGCAAAAGATGAACACGAGGGTGAGCACGGAAAAGGTTAGATGGTTCGGAAGGATTGTATCCGTCCAGCCCCGCATCCGGCTCATGCGGTCTTTCGATGAGCGGTCCCACAGTTACCTGGGGTACGTGCTTCGGGTTGAAGGGACAATCGCGTATGAACCCTGCGAATTCATAATCGCCATTGGAAAGGCCGCACAAGCAAAGCATCGATTTCGAGTCGGCATGGAGGTAAGCGGTCAGGCGGTTCCCGTTCCTGATCCGCGGCTTGAGACGGCCGGATTCTATAAGGCAAGCGGTCTGAAGATACTGAAAGATGCTGAAAGTGATCGCCCGGCTGGTCCGCCGTTCCATGGCGTGCCGCCCGATCTGGAAACCTATCGCAGCCGGGGACATCGGCGTCTGGACACCCGGACTTATGACACCAAGTGCACGACCTGTATCTGGGGCTGTCGAATGCCGGTGGAGATGATCATCGATCACTGGAATCCGTCCAAGAAACGATACCGGTTCGAGACCTTCTGTTACGGCCCGAAAAGCTGCGCTTTTTACCGGGCCGGACCGACACGCAAGGTGCCGGGCCGAAAGGGGATGTCCTACACCGAAGAGGACTGGGTCGACGAGGATGCCACCGCTCATAGGGGGTCGGATGATTGAGGATAATGGAATGACGGTTTGGGAGGATGATTCTCCACACGGAGGGAAAAAGCCATGATGACCCTGCAGCTTTTTTCTCGCAAGTTCGAATCCGTTCCAGCCGCCACGTCCTGGTACCTGGTTGACCTTGGCGAGGCGCGGGGCAAACAGGAATTGTTCACCCGCCAATCGCCGCAGCGTCTCAAGGCTCTGCGGGAACACGCCCTTATTGAAAGCGCCGTATCGTCCAACCGGATTGAGGGCGTAGAGGTTGATCAATCTCGTATTGCTACCATCGTCTTCGGCCAGTCCCGTCTGCGGGACCGTGATGAGGAGGAAGTCAGGGGGTACCGGCAGGCTCTAACCTGGATTCATGATCAAGGTGCAAAAATCCCTGTGTCTGAAGAAACTATTTTACAGCTCCATCGTATGACCCGCGGGGAGATCTGGGATGCCGGAAAATACAAAGAAAAAGACGGCGACATTATCGAGAAGTTTCCGGATGGCCGGTCGAGGGTCCGCTTCAGAACCGTTCCGGCCAAGGACACGCCGAGTTGCATGAAGGATCTGGTCGAGTTTTATGACGATGCCATCAAGGATCGCAAAGTCCCGCCGCTTGTCCTGTTAGCTGCCTTCAATCTGGATTTTCTGTGCATCCACCTATTTCGTGATGGCAACGGTCGTGTTTCAAGGATGCTTCTGCTCCTGCAGTGTTACCACCTGGGGTTTGAGGTCGGGCGCTATATCAGCCTGGAACGCCCCATCGAACAGAACAAGGAACAGTATTACGGAACCTTAGAGCAAAGCTCCCAAGGCGTTCCTTGGCCATACACCAGTTACGTTCTTTCCATCATCAAGATGGCCTATCGAGAATTCGAGCAACGCCTCGCTCGGCTTCAGAGTCCCAGGGGGGAGAAAACGAGCCTTATCCTTCATGCTATCGACACCACTCTCGGTTCTTTCAGCGTGGCCGAACTTCAGAATAAGTGTCCTAACGTCAGCGTGGACATGGTCCGCCGCGTCCTGAAAAGCTTGCGGGAAAAGGATCAGGTTGAATGCCTTGGACGCGGCCAGAAAGCCCGGTGGCAGAAAACCGCCGATTGGCAATTGGGCAGTGTCGAATGAATTGGGTAGCGAATTGGGTATCAAAAAATGCCGCCGGCGATTTTCCTGGTTGAACAGCCGCTCCATGCTGCGATATGGAGTGTAAAACCAGAACAAACCGGAAATGTGAATCAACACCGTTTCCGCCTCATCGGGAACGCCCCGATCTTTGATAACCCATTGATATTGACGGTTTTCGGTTAACTGCTGGAGAAAAAGAACGGTTATGAAGAGGGTTGCACACGGGGAGCCAGAGAGAATCAAGGCTCGATTGAGAAATCGAGCCTTTTTTGTTGAGACCCAGGCGATTTACATGCGGATTACTTTCTCGTAAATGCTACTTCCAGGCTTCGGTCAAAGGTTTTCAATTCAGAAATCTTATGCAACCGGCAAACGGCAAAATGTAACAGGTCCCTTGCCGTCAATTCAGGGTGTCTGTCAGCGAGATTGCGGGCATGAATGACTGTTTCCCGATGGATGGGAATAATTTTATCCACTCCCTGAGTTGCAAGCTCCAAGGACGCATCAAGGGTGGTTATCCTGCCGACCGGCAGGTAGACATGGAGCAACTCCTGCAAAACCTCTGCCGAGGTGACCAGTCTCTTGCCCTTTTCAGCTGCTTCCAGGAAAAATGCCTGTGCCTCGGTCCGTAAAGGGTGTGACCGGCCGACGGCATAAATGAAGACATTGCTGTCCACGAAGATCATGGCCGGTTCGCTGCCTGGAATCCCTCAATGATCAATCTCTTTTGCTGTTCCCAGTCTTGTTCAGAACCTTGTTCTCTATCTTTGCACTCCTGGAAGAACGTCCACAGAGAAGCCGGATCAGTCAATGGTCGGGACTGAAGTTTGGCTGATAGCATCTTCCGCCCTGCATCGCGCAGCCATGCACTAAGCGACTTTGATTCTTTGCGCGCCTGCGATCTAAACCGGGTTGCCTCGGCCTCATCCAAAATAACCTGAACACGTATTGACATAGCATCCTCCAAAAGAGAGGTTGTGTAACAAACTTATGTATACGTATTATATATTACATATCACACTATCTGTCAATCCTGAACGGTTCATCCGTGATTGCACTGCAAAAATCCTTGTATCAAAGAAGCCGTGGTCCGAGGCCGCCATTACGAAGTGCAATCGGTATTCCCATCCTGCAGGGCCCGGACCGGGATATGCTCACGGCACTACCGGATACCCTGGCCGACAAGTGCAACCTTTTTCATGTCAAGAATTCATTTGCACCTGTTGTTGCATATGCTATAATTTTTTATTCGTGATTAAAGCTGTGGACAACGACTGATAGCTGAGGAAAAAATGATGGCAATAGACGTTCAGAACCTCCCCGAAACCGTGAAGGAAATCCGAAGGCAGTTGTCCCTGAGCCAGGAAGACCTGGCCCGTGCGCTCGGTATCAGCTTTGCCACCGTGAACCGGTGGGAAAACGGCCTAGTGAAGCCATCGAAGCTGGCCAAAGCGCAGTTGGATAACTTTTGTGCCAAGATGACCCGGCAAGGGAAACTGAAGCTGACCGGAGGCGATAAATGAGCAAGAACAACGATGGTGCCAATCTCGGTTTTGAGAACCAGATGTGGGCGGCTGCAGACAAGCTGCGGGGGCATATGGACGCATCCGAGTACAAGCATGTGGTTCTCGGTTTGATTTT
>JAGYMJ010000434.1 GCA_018400625.1 Planctomycetota bacterium | reverse complement strand
GTTGCCTGGTTATCTCGCCCCATCCCTTGAGCTGTTCCCTGTGAAGTGTGCTCCGCGAGGATCCGCGGTCCACAAAATCGGGGCGGCCGAAGAAGTTGGCGACATTGAGCATGAGCACGTTGTCGTCGGGCCTCGCCTCAATCGGAACGGGCCGCGAATGGCCGTAGGACAGCATGCTGACATAGAAATCTTCCTCGGGGTATTTCTCCCTGAGCATCCGCGCGACGACGTTGGCGAACGTTACGTCCCGGTCGGAAAGCGCCACATATTGCTGGGCGAGTCCCTCCCACACGAAACGGCGCAGCTCGCCATCGGGATGATCCCACGCACGGCAGTCATCGCAGATGCAGTGCCCGCTGAACCAGCCGTCGTTGGGTGAGGCATTGAACACGGTCTTGTTCGGGTCGGCTTCAAGCTGCGCCTCAACGTCGGCCAGCCACTGGTCCCAGACGTCGGGGTTCGAGTGGCAAATCTTCGCATTTCCAGGGTTGGGATAGCCGCTGCGCGTGCCGTCGGGCTGAAGCGCAAAATATTCGGGGTGGTCGTCGCTGAAGCGTTCCCACCAGTTTCCGAAGGCATGACCGCCGGGGGTATCAAGCGAGCCAAGCCGGAGTCTCTGGAATCGCGTCCAATCCTGTGCCTTGCCGTATCCGCTGCCGCTGCCGATACGGGAGAACGTCATGACGCCTCCGCGCGCGCGAATCTGCGGATGGTAGCGGTATTCAAAGGGTTCGAACGAGAGCGTCTCCTGCCTGATGATGTCCTCGCCCAATTCGCCCGGCCAGAGCCAACGCACACCAAGCCGGTCCTGCAGAAAGGTGTACACCGCATTGGTCGTGCCGTATTCCTGCTGCACGCCGCTCTCCGTGCGGCGCCCGGCCCGCGAGACCATGTGGTCGGGGTTCCAGCGGTCGCGCCCCGCAATGACCAGGTGGTCCGCGCCGGCGGCTATCAGGATCTCCTCCGGGTGTGCGAAATCAAAATCAATTTCTGGGAAAAGAGAGTCCAGTATCGGCTGATAGCCAACCCATAGAGCATGGTCGGGGATCGGGTCGGGAGCGCCCTCGATAACGTCCGGACGCGCGCCGGTCGTTTTCTCGATATATTCAGCCAGTTCACGGGCCGCTCTCGCGGTCTTTGGCGGAGCATTTTCAAACAAAACTATCGGTGCTCTGCTCACCCCGTCCTCGACCAGCACCAGTTGCCCGGAAGCTTCCGGCAGCGTAATGCATACAAAACACAGACCTATCATTATTCCGAAAACCCGATTCCGCATATCAAATTCTCCCTTTTACTGCAAAATTGTGATTATTCTTCGAAATTATCAATCATAAATGCTGCCAGGTAAAATAAAGGTAAATATTCAGTAAAGTGCGTCGTTTTATCCTCACCGTGCTCCGTGCCGATGGGGGAACAACGTGGTTTACTGAGGACTTACAGATAAAGTATATCACACAGGCGGATATGGTTTCAAATGTTTTGTTTCAGTGGACATACTATCCCAAAGCGCTGCCGGACGCTTGAGTCGATTTTCTAAGCCGACGTGAATGCTTCGCTGTGATCTTGCCAGGCACGGGCGCCGGCAGCGGTTACCCACGCGCTAAACCCCCAAATCACCAGCGCGCCCGGCCGGCTCTCGCTGCGGAGCCGTCCGACTTTCCAACCGCTCCCAACGCCCCCCCTATCCAACGCCCACCGATAAATTTTCAACTCGCATAGTTCAGTTTCAGCGCAAAGCGCTGGGAGCGGTTGAAAAAATATTGGTACAATTATTGCTTTATTATGTAAGCAATCTTGTGCACAGTAATTGAACACCCTCTATGAATTACATTTCAACATATAATGAAAACCCACTTATCAACGGAAACAAATCATTCAAAAAGTCTTCGTAAAACGGAAGCTTGCTCATCCGGAGGAGAAAGCACGCACAGGGCCCTCTCTCGAACCGGATTAAAAGCTGAGGGGCTTTACAACCCGAACTCGGAACACGGTTCCTGCGGCGTGGGTTTCCTTGCCGACCTCAGCGGATCACCAAGCCACCGTATCGTCGAGCAGGGCATCGAGGTGCTCGTCAACCTTCAGCACAGAGGGGCGGCCGGCGCGGACGCGGCAACAGGTGACGGCGCCGGGCTTCTCCTGCAGATACCGGATAAGTTTTTGCGCACACAACTGAAAAAACACCATATAACACTCCCCCTTCCTGGGAAATACGGTGTAGGGACAGTTTTTTTGTCGCACGACTCAACCCGGGTCCTGAAAGCCTGTGAACTGATAGAGGAGGTTGTCGGCAAAGAAAACTTCGACCTCATTGGTTGGAGAAAGGTGCCTGTGGAAGAGACGTCCCTGGGAGACCAGGCGCGGAAAGATATGCCCGAAATCTTACAGTTTTTTGTTGCCGGGCCATATAAAGTCGAGGCCATGGAGAGAAGGTTGTACGTTTTACGGCGCGTTATTGAACATAGTGCACAAAGATTGAGCATCCGCTGTTATATCCCCAGCCTGTCCGCCCGTACAACTGTCTATAAAGGTCTGATGCTCGCGCCCCAGCTTGCACAATTTTATCCTGATTTGTCGCATCCTGATTTCGAAAGCGCCCTGGCCGTAGTGCATCAGCGCTACAGCACCAACACTCAACCCACCTGGGAGCTTGCACAGCCTTTCCGGATGCTCGCCCATAACGGCGAGATCAACGCTTTGCGCGGCAATCTCAACTGGATGAAAGCACGTGAACAGGGCCTTGAATCGAGCCTGTTTGGCAAGGATATTAAGAAACTGCTCCCTGTTCTCGATGAAAAGGCCAGCGATTCGGCGTGCCTGGACAACGCTCTTGAATTGATTGAACGCGGCGGCCGCTCGCTGTCGCACGCCATGATGATGCTGATCCCGCAGGCATGGGGCGCTAAATATCCGATCGGCCCCGACCTCAGGGGGTTTTTTGAGTACCACGCGGGTCTTATGGAACCGTGGGACGGCCCCGCTTCGGTCGCCTTCACCGACGGACGCAAAATCGGTGCGCTGCTGGACCGCAACGGCCTGCGTCCGGGCCGTTACACCGTGACGAAAAACGGGTTCGTCGTCTTCGCTTCAGAAACCGGAGTGCTGGACATCCCCGCCTCCGAAGTCGAAACAAAAGGCGCGCTGCGGCCGGGGCAGATGGTGATGGCCGATATCGAATCAGGGCGCATGATCTATGACACTCAGCTAAAAATGTATCTTGCAAGACGACAGCCCTACAGGCGTTGGGTCGAAGAGAATAAGATTTCTATCCACGGCCTTTACGGAGCGGTTTCACCCATTCAACCCGATAAAAAAACTTTGTCTTTCCGCCATCAATTGTTCGGCTATACCCGGGAAGATTTCAGCCGTATCCTTGCCCCGATGGCTTCCAACGCCAAAGAACCTATCGGGTCGATGGGCGCGGATCAGCCGCCGGCCGTGCTGTCGGAAAAACCGCAGCTGCTCTATTGGTATTTCAAGCAACTGTTCGCTCAAGTGACCAATCCCGCCATCGACCCTATCCGTGAAGAATTGGTCATGTCGCTGATGACCTTTATCGGCCTGCCGGACAATATCCTGAAAGAGGTTCCCAACCACGCCCGCCTCCTTAAACTGAACCATCCTTTTCTTTCAAACGATGATCTGGAACGGATAAGGACGCTGAATCTGAAGGATTTTTCCTGTAAAACGCTCACTCTGGGATTCCCCTCAGATGCCGAAGGAAGGGGGCTGGAGAACGCTTTAGCAGACCTTTCCCGTTCAGCCGAATTGGCCGTTCGCGATGGGGACAATATCCTGGTGCTCAGCGATATGAACCTGCCGAAAGGCCAGGCGCCAATCCCCGCCCTCCTGGCCGTCGCTGCTGTGAATAAACACCTCGTCCGTTCAAACCTGCGCACACCCACCGGACTGATCGTGCAGAGCGGTGAAGTGCGCGAGGTCATGCATGCCGCCCTGCTGCTGGGATACGGCGCAAGCGCCATCAACCCCTATCTCGCTTTTGAAACCGTGGCCGATATGGCCGAAGAAAAAAAACTTCCCGAAAATCTCAGCGTGACCAAAGCTATAGAGAATTATATCCAATCCCTGCGCCATGGACTGCTCAAAGTCATGTCGAAGAGCGGTATTTCAACACTGAGAAGTTACCGCAGCGCACAGGTTTTTGAAGCCGTAGGGCTCGATAAAAAAGTCGTGGACAAATACTTCGAGGGAACCGCATCGCGCATAGGTGGAATCGGAATGGATGGGATCGCTAAGGAAGCGCTCGCAAGGTACCGGTTTGCTTACACTCCTGCGAAAAGAAGAACTTCCCTCCTGCCGCCCGGCGGACATTATACGCAGCGTAAAGATGGGGAGAGACATCTTTGGACCCCGGAATCCATTCATACTCTCCAGCGGGCTGCACGCGAAAATGACCCTGAACGGTATCAAGAGTTCGCTGCTATGATCAATGACCAGTCAGAACGCCAAAGCACTCTGCGGGGCCTTTTCTCCTTAAAAAAAAGCTGCCCTATCCCTGTTGATGAGGTGGAAAGCGAAGAATCTTTAATGAAACGCTTCGTGACAGGTGCGATGTCCTTCGGCTCAATCAGTCGCGAGGCGCACGAAACACTGGCTGTAGCCATGAACCGCATAGGCGGCATGAGTAACAGCGGGGAGGGAGGCGAGGACCCCCGACGCTATGAACCGCTGCCTGACGGCGATTCTCTGATCAGTGCCATCAAGCAGATCGCCAGCGGTCGATTCGGGGTCACCTCCCAATATCTTGCCCATGCACGTGATCTGCAGATAAAGATTGCTCAGGGTGCCAAGCCCGGCGAGGGCGGTCAGCTGCCCGGTTACAAAGTCGATCAGGTCATTGCACGTGTGCGCCATTCCACGCCGGGGGTGACCCTGATTTCCCCCCCGCCGCATCACGATATTTATTCTATCGAAGATATTGCCCAGCTCATCCGCGACCTCAAATGCTCCAATCCCGAGGCACGCATCTCGGTCAAATTGGTCTCCAGCCTGGGCGTCGGCACCGTCGCGGCCGGCGTTGCAAAGGCCCATGCGGATATGATATTGATCAGCGGATATGACGGCGGAACCGGAGCCTCACCGCTGTCGTCCATTAAGCATGCCGGGATACCGTGGGAAATCGGACTCTCAGAAACTCAGCAGACCCTTGCGCTTAATCGACTCCGCAGTCGCGTCAGACTCCAGGTGGACGGGCAGATCAAGACCGGCAGGGATGTCGTTATCGGCGCCCTGCTGGGCGCCGAAGAATTCGGCCTGGCCACCGCCGCCCTGGTCGTCTGCGGTTGTGTAATGATGCGAAAATGCCATAAAAACACCTGTCCCGTCGGTATCGCCACGCAGGACCCTGAACTGAGAAAAAGATACACCGGAAAACCTGAACATGTTGTCAATTATATCCGAATGATGGCCGGCGAAGTGCGCGGAATCATGGCGCAACTGGGATGCAGAAAGTTTGATGAACTGGTGGGCCGCAGCGATCTTCTGCAGATGAACGATGCCGTCAATTTCTGGAAAGCGCGCGGGCTGGATTACTCCAAAATACTTCATCAAGTGAAAACCGAACCCCATCAGAGACGTTGTACTCGCCCTCAGGATCAAGGTATTGATGACTCGATGGATTATTCGCTGATGCCCCGTCTGGAATCGGCGATCGCAACCGGCGTGCCGGTCGAGGTATCGAAAGATATAAGAAATGTGGACAGAACGGTAGGTACGATCATCTCCAATAAAATTACCCGAAAATATGGGATCGACGGCCTCCCTGAAGACACGTTGAAGTTCAAGTTCAAGGGGGCGGCCGGGCAGAGTTTCGGCGCGTTCTGCTGCAAGGGCATGACATTTATACTGGAAGGTGAGGCGAACGACTACCTGGGAAAAGGGCTTTCAGGAGCAAAAATCGTCTTGCGGCCTTACGAAGATGCCGGATACGATCCAAAAAATAATATCGTGGCCGGTAACGTCGCCCTTTACGGCGCCACTGCCGGCGAACTCTATTGCTGTGGGCGGGCAGGTGAACGCTTTGCGATCAGAAACAGCGGTGCCACCGCCGTTGTCGAAGGTGTTGGCGATCATGGATGCGAGTATATGACGGGCGGAACTGTCGTCGTGCTGGGCGGGACGGGTGTAAATTTTGCCGCCGGCATGAGCGGCGGTATCGCCTATGTCTATGACGAAACGGGCCTTTTTGACGCCCATTGCAACCTCGATATGGTGGACCTTGAAATCGCTGAGAATGCGGAAGACTTGAAAATCCTGCGCTCATTGATATCCAAACACCATGAACTGACCGGCAGTAAACGCGCCGAAGATATATTGGATAACTGGGCCGATCGCCTTCCCCATTTCATCAAAGTCTTCCCCATGGAATATAAAAGAGTTCTCGGACGTATGAGTAAGGAAGACCTGGAAACCGAACGAAGTGAAATCGAAAACAACTAAAATGAACCAGCAGAAAAAATATACGGGATTGAAAGACAAAGATCGGGGGTTTTTACAATACTCCCGACAGGACACCGCCTATCGCCCTGTCGAGGAGCGTCTTAAAGATTACCGGTCAGTTGAACTGCCGCTTGATGA
>JAGYMJ010000433.1 GCA_018400625.1 Planctomycetota bacterium | reverse complement strand
TGAATCATTATTCCACCGGCACAGGGCACGGTGGTGATGAGGCAACGGGTTCACTGAATATACACGATCTTTCAGCAAATCCAAATGAGAAAGCTCGTTTTTTTTACTATTATATACGGCAAAAATTATGGTATCAAAAAAGACATCCATATGCGGTCCGACGACAGAGGGGAGGCGTTTTGTTCCATTAAAAGGGTTATTCAGAGTCAATAGGTCAATTTTATTCTTATTGTCTTTTTTTGTTCTTCTCTGTTCTACGGCGATTTCTTCTTACAGCGAAGAAAAAGCAAGCCCCCGACTGCAATGGCCGCAGCATTGGGTGGTGTTCGCGCCCGCAGGTGAAGAAGCTCCCCCCTTGTCCCGCCGCCGACTGCTTTCAATCCCGGAGAGCCTGACGGTCATGGGCAGAACCCTTGAGGCTCAGAAAGTCGAGCCGAAGGGCCATCAATTTGATTTTGCTCCATTTTTCGGCCCCGATCCTCTTGAACAGACCGCTTTTGTCTTCCTCCCGCTGCATGCCGACGAAGCCATGGATGTGTGTCTGGGCTTCGGGGCTGATTGGTGGATGCAGGCCTGGCTGAACGGTGAACAGATCCTGGATACAACCGAATCCGGTAACGAAGACTGGCCCCCGGCAATCAACAACCATGTGGTAGAGGTCGCATTGGAAGAGGGAGAGAACATCCTTTCGGTCCGTTTTATCAGTGGCACGGGCAGCTCGGTGCTGGCTATCGGCGGCCCCCGGCATCTTGAGGAACCGCTCCCCCCCTCCATCACCGACCGGGAAAAGCCGGACAGCTTCAACGGCAACGCGCAGGAACTGGCCGATCGCTATCCGCCGAGGGAAGATAAAAGGAAACCGACCCCGGGCTGGGCGCCGCAGTTCAGACGCAATATTGAGCCGGCGGTCAAGGAACGCGTCCCGCTCAATACAGACTGGGGCGATAACGACACAGCCGAAGCTATGGTCAGTTTCGGTGTTCCGTTTCCACGCGGTTCACTTAACGACGTGAGCAATGCACGAATTGTCGATTCGGAAGGCCATGAGGTGGCGGCCGAGATACGCACAAAAGCCACCTGGGAAGGGCCGGATGGCCCGGTAAGATGGGCGCTCGTTCATGCCCTGCTGGAACGCGGCCGTGATTATTTTTTGGAATACGGAACTCAAGTCAATGCCCCTCCCCTGCAAGGGATAAGCATTAGAGAAAATGAAGAGTTCATTGAGATCGACACCGGTGTGATGCACGTTGTGCTGAGCCGCACAACGCCCTCGATTTTTGATTCCGTTACATTGAAAAAAGACGGTGACGGTAAGATTATACCCGATGGTGAAATCGTTAATGCCGACCACAGCAAGGCGGAATTGCCCGAGTTGAAAGACGCAGCGGGCAACCGTTACGTGGCGGGCGGTAAGGATGAGGGGCTGGAGATTGAAGTGGTAGAGTCAGGACCGAACCGCGCCGCTGTGCGCCGCGCGGGACGATATGTTGATCATGCAGGAGACGCTTTCTGTCATTTCGTCACCTATACCTATTTTTATGCAGGGCAGGCGGGCCTACGGCACGACCACACCCTGATCGTGGCTTTCGATACGGATCAGCATCAGATCCGTAACATTATGCTTCCCGTTCCTCTCCATGTCGAAGAAAACGGCCAGGTGATGTTCGCCGCCAACAGTTCCCCCGACGGCAACGCGATGATGCTGCCGGGCACGGAGGGGCCATACAGACTCTTGCAGAAGGAACATGATAGCTGGGAGCTGCATGGCCGCGGCAAATTGCTTGAGACGGGTGCGCGGGCGGGTGGATGGTTTGGCCTATGCGATGAGAACAAGGGCGCTTTTGGGGGCCTGGCGGATTTCTGGCAGCAGTACCCCGCCGAGTTGGAGGCCGATGGCGATGTGCTGCGCCTGCATCTCTGGCCTCGGGAAGGGACCGACCCGCTCGATTTTCGCCCCTCGGCGGCCATGGGGGAGGATTACCCGCACGACGGCATGAAAAATTATTATCCGGCCGGTTTGGACGAAATGACGCAGGCCTTTGGACTGGGAAAAACCCACAATATTTACCTGAATTTCTTCGCCACGCCAAAAGACAGGGAGCGGGCACGTCGCCAATCCAGAGCGCAGGTCGTCGAGCCCGTTCTGGCGCTTCCCGACCCGGAATATATCTGTGCAACGGATGTCATGTTCGGACGGCTGCATCCCTACGATCTGCAGGGTTTCCCGCAGATCGAGGCCCTGATCGACGGGGTCGTGCGGCGTTACCTCACCGAACGGGAGGAACGCGAACAGTACGGCTGGATCGATTTCGGCGACGTTTATTATGCCGGCGGCCGGCTCTGGCGCCGCTGGGCATCGATGTTTTACGGATTCCCGAACGTTATGCCGCGGCTCTACCTGCGTTCGGGCCGACGGGACGCCTGGGACTTCCATCGTGTCAACACCCGCCATATCACCGATATCGATATATGCCACCTGGACAGCGATGAGTTCATTACCGAGGAGCCCATGCGGGGTGAGAGTTTGCTTAAAATCAAAGGCCGGCGCTACGGTGGCGACGGCGGTGTTTGCCACTATGCCGGCGGGCAGTACAGGATCGGACCCGATCACCACCTCGCGTTCATGCTCTACGATTATTACCTTAACGGCAATCTTCGCACACGGGAAGTCGCACAGTATTATATAGACGCCCATGCGGAAGCACGCGATGAAGGTTCTATGGTATCCTTCGGCGGGATCCCGCGACGTCCCAATATGGGGCGGGGAACCGGCGGTGCGCTGCGCATGTTCAGCGAGGCTTACCAGGCGACATGGGACCCCGAGTACCTGAGCATCATGCGCCAACTGGCCGACCTCATGATCACCACTAAAAAAGAAATCTATGAAACGGAAGCGAAAAACGTGTTTACCTCCTATAACGATGTGTATATGAACAAGGGGAAGATATTATACTACCAGTTGACGGGCGACGTGCGCATGCGTGAGCATTTTCTGCACGATATGGAGGTGCTGGCCCAACGCCGCAACGAACATGCCTTGGCACGGGGGGTGGGCACGACCATGTCCGGCCCGGCGCATGCCTATTGGTTTACCGGTGACAAAGTCTTCCTGCCTTTTATGCTCTGGCAGTTCGATCAAGCGCTTGAACGCGGCCCGGAATGGATGGCATCAGCTTTCCATGCCGTCTCGAACAATCACGGCCTTCAGCTTCCGGAGGTCATGGCCGTCCTGGCCGAAGTGGATAACCTGCCCGCGCCCGAAGGACCGCCGGTTCCCGAACCCGAGAACACACACCTTGGACTGAAAAGCAATTGGGCCCATTATCTGCTGCAAGAGGAAGATACCGAGATCAGGCTGACGGCCAAGGTCGATCTGAACCGGGAACGCGCAGGAGGAGATTTCGAAAATTGGGCGGAATGGATCGAACAACTGCAAGGCCCGGATCAACCCATTCTGCGGTTGCTGGACCCCGACGGACTGGAAGTGGGACGGGAAAAGTTGAGCCCCGACAACACAGAACAGGCGATTGAACTGAGTTTCCCCCCCGATGGTAAAACAGGCGTCTATACGCTGGCTCCCAACAACATGACTGCACCGCTCAGCCTAAAGCTGACCTCTTCGACTCTGGAAAAGGGGATGCTGCATGCGGGCGAAAACTGGTTGCGGCCGACCAGCGGCACAGGCTTTTTCTTCCTTGTACCGGCAGGTACGCACTCGTTCAATCTCGATGTGAAAACCGCCCGGGTGAGAGGCCGCACGCAGTATGGCGTCCGTAACACCGAAGACCGACTCGTTGCTGAAGGTCAGTGGGACAGCAGCAGTACACCACGCAATGACTGGGAACGTATCGACCTGAACGCCGGCGGCCCGGAAAACAGTGAGGTATGGTCCATTGCGTTTAACCGAAACCTCGAGACCTATCTGCGTTTCGACGGCATTCCAGGCTACGTGGCCTCGTCACCGTCCGATATTTTTGACCCTGATGCGATCCGGCGCAGGCCCGTGCCGGTTGCCGAAAAGCCTGCGGGAGACGATAATATCCTGTACGAAAAAGCCGGCCTGCCATGGGGGGAGAAGGCAGGGTACCTGAATGCTCCGATTACCATTGAGGCGACCCAGGGGGAGAAGGAGCTTTTTGACGAAAGAGAGGGCACCCTGGAATTATGGGTGAAGACGGTTGACACGCCCAGCGCCCTGTTTAACCGCACACTGTTGATTTCCGGGGACTTGCGGTTATGGCGACGTTATAACATCGGCACCTACGTCAACCTGGGAGGCGCCAGCCTGCAGCGCTTTTTTGCCCTGCCTAACGGCCGCTGGACGCACCTTGCTCTCACATGGCAGCCGTCGGATGAACCCGGATTTGATCTTGATATCCGACTCTTTGCCGATGGCATCGAGGTCCGTGGCCGCGATTTTCACCGCGTTTCCGAGGGGTGGGCGAGCCAGGCATTGCAACTCAACGGAGGCTTCTATGTAAGCAGTCTGCGCCTGTCCGACAGCGTGCGCTACCAGGACGGGTTCAAGCGGCCACAATCGCCACTGAAAGCCGATGACATCACGCGTCTTCTTTGCCTTTTCAACGGGGATGAAACGGCATGGGTGCTTGGTGAAACCGTCCATCTGCCCCGATAAATCCGGAATGATCGCAAAACATTTTTGACAGTTTGTTCATCTTCTATTATTCTCTTTTATCTTTTTTTCTTCTTATTTTATTATGAACTTAAATTTAACCCATAAAATTTTAGACAAACATCTTGTTGAAGGAACCCTCGCCGTCGGAGAAATTGTCGGGATTCAAGTCGATCAGACATTGACCCAGGACGCAACCGGTACGGTTGCTTATCTTCAATTTGAAACGATGGGCGCAGAAAAGGTTGATACCGAATTGTCGGTGAGCTATGTCGATCACAACACCCTGCAGAGCGGTTATAGAAATCCTGATGATCATCGGTATCTGCAAAGCGTGGCCGCACGCTATGGTATTGTTTTCAGCCGCCCCGGTAACGGTATATGCCACCAGGTCCATCTTGAACGCTTCGGTCAACCCGGCAAAACACTTCTTGGAAGCGACAGCCATACTCCTACAGGCGGAGGATTGGGGATGATTGCCATCGGAGTCGGGGGGCAGGACGTCGCTTGTGCAATGGCCGGATTGCCGTTTTATATGACCACTCCGGAAGTTATAAGGGTAGAACTCACCGGCCGGCTCAAACCGTGGGTAACGGCTAAAGATGTCATACTCGAATTGCTCAGGCGCCTGAGTGTAAAAGGTGGGGTCGGTAAAGTTTTTGAATACGGCGGCCCCGGAGTTGAAACACTTTCCGTACCCCAGCGCGCAACGATAACAAATATGGGCGCGGAACTCGGCGCGACAACCAGTATTTTCCCATCTGACGCCCGAACGCTCGAATGGCTGGAACTTCAGGGAAGAGCCAATGATTTCCAGCGAATCGAAGCCGATCAAGACGCCGAATACGATGATGTTGTCGAACTGAATTTGTCGGATGTCGAACCGCTCATTGCCCTACCTCATAGCCCGGACAACGTCAAAACAGTCAAGGAGGTTGCAGGGAAAAAGGTCGATCAGGTTTGCATAGGGAGCTGTACCAATTCTTCCCTGCAGGACCTTTGCACCGTGGGGGAGATTCTACGCAATAAGAAAGTCCATCCCGATGTGAGTTTAGGCATAGCGCCCGGCTCCCAACAGGTCTTAGAACTCATAACTGAACGCAGCATTCTGGGCAGTATGATAAAAGCCGGGGCGAGAATACTGGAGTCCGCTTGCGGGCCCTGTATAGGGATGGGATTTTCGCCCCCCAGCGGCGGGGTGAGTCTGCGAACATTTAACCGCAATTTCGAGGGCAGAACCGGCACGGCTGACGCCATGTGCTACCTTTGCAGTCCGGAAACAGCTATCGCTTCAGCCCTCAGGGGGATAGTAACCGACCCGCGGGAACTCGGTGAACCACCATTAGTTGAGGAACCCGATAAGTATCCGGGCTCGGAAAGTTTGATTATTTACCCGCCGACCGATAATTCAGATGTTGAAATAATTCGCGGCCCGAACATACAACCCCTGCCTCAACGCCCCAAACTCGCCAATAATCTCAAGGGAAGCGTCTTAATAAAAGTTGGTGATAATATTACTACGGACCATATCATGCCGGCAGGCAGTAAGATACTCCCTTTACGCTCAAACATTCCTGCTATCAGCGAATACGTGTTCAATCCGATAGACCCGAAATTTTCTGAGCGGGCAAAAGAGAAAAATGGCGGGTTTATAATCGGTGGCGAAAACTATGGCCAGGGCTCAAGCCGTGAACATGCCGCCCTCGCTCCCATGTATCTGGGAATCATAGCCGTTATAGCTAAAAGTTTCGCAAGAATCCATAAATCAAACCTTATTAATTTCGGCATCCTGCCGCTGGCATTTGTTTCCGAATCCGATCATGACAGAATAAGTTTCGAAGATGAACTGCACATTGGCGAACTGCACAAAGGGATTGAAACGGGAAAATTTACGGTAGAGAATTTGACCGCCGGATACGAATTCACCGTGTGGTGTGAGTTGAACAATAAAGAAAAAAAGATAGCATTGGCCGGAGGACGGCTCAACATGGTCAAATAGCAGCAGGACCCTTGGAATTACTCAGTGAACCCCGTTGATTTGGGGTTCCTACCGCCGGGCTTGTCCCGGTG
>JAGYMJ010000432.1 GCA_018400625.1 Planctomycetota bacterium | reverse complement strand
GTGCAGAAATACCGCTCCACCGGGACAAGCCCGGCGGTAACGTTTTTCACTGAGTATATATCTTAATCTTAGAGGTACTATGGACAATCAACAGGACTTGCTATCTTTTTACAGGGCACATCTGCATCAGGTCATCATGCCGTTCTGGATGCAGCGTGCAATTGATGACGAGAACGGCGGATATTTTACCTGTTTCGACAACACGGGCTCGGAACTTAAAAGCACTGACAAGTATGTCTGGGCGCAGGGGCGGTTTGTATGGGTGTTATCAAAACTTTATGAGATGCATCCGCAGGATAAAAATTACATCGAGGCGGCGCGGTCCGGTGTCAACTTTCTCATCGACAACGCTTTTCTGGCTGACGGCACATGTGCTTTTGTTCTGACAAAAACGGGCGAGCCCAGGGAGAAGGAGCCCGGCGCAGGTTATCACCGCAGTTTTTTTGCCGACTGCTTTGTCGTCATTGGCCTTTCCAAGTATGCTGCGGTTACCGGCGATGGACGAGTTATGGAAGAAGCGGCGGCCTTATATGAATCCATCATCGATCGTATAGAAGCCTGGAACATAAAAACAGATCCCTATCCCATACCCGAGGGGTATAAAGCGCATGGCGTCCCGATGATATCCCTGAACACGGGCCAGGAGCTCCTGGGAGCTTTCCGCCGAAATAACGATCCGCGTGCTGAAAGAGTTAAAGAAAAAAACTCCGGGTTCGTTCAGGAAATAATGAATGATTTTGTCAGGGGCACTTACCTCCTTGAGATGGTCGGTCGCGACGGCCAACCGAAGGACACTATCCTGGGTTCTTACGTCAATCCGGGGCATACGATCGAGGATATGTGGTTTATCATGCATCATGCCATGGAAGAGAATGACAAGGGTTTGATCGAGCAAGCCGCTATGTTGAGCAGAGAAGCACTTCGACGGGGATGGGATGAGACCTATGGCGGTCTTTTCCAGTTTATTCACAAAGACGGCGGACCACCGTGGGGCGGTAAGAACGGCATTCAAGACAGCGCCATGGTCAAAACGGTTGAGAACAACTGGAGCAACAAACTCTGGTGGCCGCACTCTGAGGCGCTTTACACGTTGTTGCTCGGCCATCATCTGACGGGCGATTCGTCACTCATGCAGGATTATGAAAAGGTTTTTGACTATACATTCACAACCTTCCCCAATCCCGACAAGGAAACGGGTGAATGGATTCAGATCAGGGATCGTCGGGGGAGACCGGAATCAAAATGCGTCGCACTGCCTGTGAAGGACCCTTATCATATAACCCGCAACCTGATGCTGATCATTGAACTTCTTTCGGCAGAAGTATTTTGAACGAGGACCCTTTCCCGAATGTGCTGTCCACTGAAATGCGTCCGCCGTGTTCCGTTATTATTTTACGGCAGATAGACAGCCCCAGTCCGGTTCCGCCTTTATGCGTGGTAAAAAACGGCGCAAAAATATTTTTTTGGGTCTCCTCGTCCATTCCCTGTCCGGAATCGGCCACGGAGACCCTCACATCGGTGTTTGTATGTGAAGTGTCGATCAGCAACAATTTCTTTGGGGAATCTTCAAGAGCATCTATAGCATTACGGATCAGATTGATAATGACCTGCTTAATTTTTGGACGATCAGCAGTTAACGGGGGGAGATTTTCCTCAAGTTCCAGCTTGAATTTTATCGATTTTTCATTAAAAGTATTTTCATACTCACCAGCGATTTCTTTCAAGAGATGATTAAGCTGGAATTGTTCTTTTTCAATATTCACCGGCCGGGTAAAGTCAAGAGCTTCTTCCAGGACTTTCTCCAAGCGCATAGATTCATTGTATATGATGGTGGAATTACGCTTGACTATCTCCGGTTTATTGCAATTTCTTCCGATTGATTTGGCAAATCCACCGACTGTCGTAAGTGGGTTGCGTATCTCATGTGCCAGGTGAGCGGCCATACGGCCGACGCTTGCCATTCTTTCCGCTTCAACGAGGCGGTTCTGGGCTTTTTTAAGTTCTTCCATCTGGTCACTGAGCTGTTGGTATGCGAGGGCATTACCGATGGCAAGGGAGGCCTGGGAAGAAAACTCTTCCAACAAATGGAGCTGTTCATCGGAAACAGGTTCGCCGGAGAAGCGGTTATCGGCGAGTATAGCTCCGATGGGCCGCCCTCTTTCCACTAAGGGGGAGACCACGCATTCCTGCAGGTCGAGCAAATCTTTCGGTCCGCTTTTGTCGGCACCATGATTTTCAACGAAATTCAAGCGGGCCGTCTGAAGACTCTGCGTTGCCCTGACAAGTAATGAAGCGTCATTTTTCATGCTTACCCTGTAAGAACGTATGAGCCGGGTAAGTTTTTCGTCGCTTTCCGCCAGAGAACTTTTTTCAAGCAGCTCATCAAGACTCACGGCGTGCTGGGAGACATCCGTCCATATTCGCCGGGCCTCCTGCAACGACATGGGGCCCACGGCCATGCTTCCTTCAAGACAGCCGGTTCGATCGTCGATCAGGAATAAAAAAGCCCTGTTGAAGCCCAGGGCATGGCCGGCCGTAACACAGGTCAATACGAGGTGCTGGACTCTCTGGGGATCAAGCGACCGGGTGAGAGCTTTTCCGAGTTCATTAACTCTACGCAGATGCTCACGACGCCGTCGTTCTTTCGTAATGTCAAGGCTCAAAACAATATATTGATGTCGTCCCAGTTTCAGGGGTGTGGCCAACTGACGGAAACAGTGCCTTTCACCTGCAGGATCAAGGCGCACAATTTCGGAGGTTTCGACATTTCCGGTGGCCCTTGAGCGTCCGATCGCACACCGGCCGCAATGTTTTTCGGGGCATCTATAGACTTCTCCACAGGCCATTCCATGCAACTGACGGTCTTCATGCCCGAACCAGTCCGAGATTATTTTATTCGACCATTGCAGTTTTTCATCGGCGTCAAACAAAGCCAATCCGGCGCCCATTGCATCGAGCACAAGATTTAACATATTTTTTTCCCGTCGCAGTGCTTCTTCGGCCTCTCGCCTTTCGGTCACGTCGAGAAGGCAGACGGTGTATCTTCCATAATCATCGGCATTCCTGATACTCACCGGCAGGACGATTTGATGCAATATACGTGGAGAACCATCTTTATGAACATAGACTTCTTCTCCGGTATGGATTTCAGCCTCAGCAAATGAGCTGAAGGGTTGTGCTTCGCCCGAAAGCTCGGGGAGTTTCATTTTCCCGGTTACTTCGGCGGAGGAATAACCGAGAATACCCTTGCAGCTATTACTCCAGAACTGTACTGCCCCATCCCGTTTAACCACGACAACGCCAACCGGGCCGTCATGCAGCAAGCCCGAGAGATGATCACAGAAATATTGAAACTCTTCCTGG
>JAGYMJ010000431.1 GCA_018400625.1 Planctomycetota bacterium | reverse complement strand
ACTCCTCCACCGGGACAAGCCCGGCGGTAGGAATCCCCAATCAACGTGGTTCACCGAAGCCTTACGGTGAGAGAAAGCGAACATTATATCACACAACTAACCACTAAGAAGGCGATGACATAGGTATGCATGAGAGTCTATTCCGCTTGTACATTTTGCGGCAAGTAGGCATACATAAGAAGGTCAGCCTGGGCGACGGGCAGGGGGGAGGTGCCCCAGAGAGCGCCCGTGGCTCTGCTGACCTGTTCGGGCACCAGGCCCTGAGGACATATGTTTTTTTCTAAGGAGTCCAGGATTTCATTTTGGATATCAACAGCACCGATATAAGCGGCTCCCAGGAGCATGATACCTGTATGGTACATCCAGTAGGATTCATACGGCGTGCCTTTTGCTGTCAGAACTCCGCCGGCTTCTTTGTTCCATCGGTCGCGGAAAACCCTTTTGACGGCGTGTGAGCATATCGGGTCGTTACCGGCCCAAACTTTGAAAGGATAGGCTCCCCAGCAAACCGCCGTGTCCGAAACGGTGTCAAGGGGTTTTACTGACCGCATGATATATTTTTCTTCGGCATTCCACAAATGTTTTTTAATGCCTTGTCTGATTTCATCCGCTCGGGCCAGATAATTATCAGCCCTGGCGGTATCGTTAAGTTTTTTCGCTATAAAAGCTGCTCCTTCAAGCCCCCCCACAGCACTGACTGAATTGCTTATTGATTCGGCAATCACACCCTCGAGGTAGTCGGCTTCCGGCAGCGGCAGCAGAGTTTTCCGGTCACGGTTTTGCAGAAGAAAATCCGCCATCCTGTACAGGTTGTCGGTTATACCTGAGGCCCAATCTGCATCCCAGCATTTACGTGAGACGAATCCCGCGGCCCAGCACAGGAACCCGGGATTATCACCCTGTCGCGGGCGGTTGTCCAGGAGCATGGGGCGGCGATCCAGGAAATATCGCGCCTCATGTATGCCGCATTCAGGAGTGTTGTCGATATGCCATTGAGTGACTTTACGCGCCTCTTCTACCATGCCGGCTGCGGCGTAAGCGCCTATCTGCTGGCTGCAGTCGCGAGGCCAGGCGAACCCCCAGAAGGGACGCGCCCCGCAGCTCATGGCGCCGTCGGATGCCGTGAAAAGACGGTAGGACAGGAGCCATCTTTTGTAATTACCGATAATGAGTGGGTGATTTGCAGAAGGTTTATCGGCTCGAGCTATCCAGTCTCGATCATTTTCGGCCGTTCTTCGGATCAGAGACTCTGCACCTGTATTCAGGGCTTTATCACCAAGTTCAACCGCACCGGCTATATCTTGAGCCATGCACATATAAGAGGTGAACTGAGCTTCATTATCAATCGGAACTTCGACATGTGAATTCTTTTGGGTTAAATGTACTGTGCTCATCATGACATAAACACCGCGCGGTTCTGCATCGAAAGCGCCCCGAAAATCAACATTTCCCATATGAGCGAGGGCGTGACCGCGCACGGCTTTTTCATAGAATCCGCTCTGCAAAACCAGTTGACCATGTCCTTTCACGTGATAATGCCGACCCCATATGTCCATTTCAGGAGGGACAAAAGTTGTTATTTTTACTTGTGCGCCTCCCGGCAGGTCGTAAATCCCGACAAGGATATTCGTATCTTCCAGGTAATCGACTTTTACTTGATCGGCCTCATGCAGATAATCACGCGCTCCGTCGGTATAATCGAAGTAAGGCATGCGGGCGCGGACGGCTTGCGGCGGCATTTCTTCCCAGTAGGGCCATTCATCGAAAGGATCGCGCCATTTCAACCTTTCGGGCAACCCGGGTTTTGGCCAGTAAAGTGAATGGGGTACACAGAAGGCGTCCAGATGCACAAGCACCCGTCCGTTACCGATGACTAAATAGGGACAGAGCGGTGTTTTATATTTCTCTTGTTCAATCAACTTATTCATCACTGTAGCAAAGTGATTCGATTATTTCCGTGTTATTGAGTCTTTCCTCGATATCCACATCGAATGCGGCGGCTATCGGTTTCAAAACCTCCGGGTTCTTATTCTGCACTTTGAGGGCAGCTTGACGTACGACTTCAATCCCTTTGCGGGTCATTTTGCCTAACGGCCGGCGCGGAGGGCCCGCGTCCATTCCAAGAATGTTCATCAAGGTTTTGACAGGGAGCGGGTTTCGGGCTTTGCAGAGTCGGGGGCCCCATGGCGTATCTTCCTCTGTTTTTACCGTCACCATTTCAAGAAGTGGGCTTATAGTTTTTTTCCATTTTTCGCCTTTTTCTCGGTCGCCTTCCAGGACAGCTTCGGTCATCTGTTGGATCGCTCCCGGTATAACATTGGACATAACGCTTATGACACCTCTTGCGGCAATACTTTCATCGGTCATCATCAGGTAAGTCATATCATCATCGCCGCTGAGGATGTGAAGGGCCGGGGCCAACTTACGGGAAAGGCGCATATTTTCGGGATTCCCGCTGGCTTCCTTAACCGTATTGATGTTCTCATATTGTTCTGTCAGAATGGCCAGGTCCTGGGGGAGGAGCTGGGTTCCGCTCCTGCCGGGGATGACGTAGGGAATAAACTCCATTTCAGGATATTCTTTGGCCAGAGGGCCCATATATTCACGTCGTATTTCGATCGAACTCGGTCCGTTATAATAGGGTTCAACCAGCAGGGCGGCGTCGGCCCCTATTTCCACAGCATGGTGTGTGCTTCGCATCGCTTCACGTGTGCAATTGGAACCGGTGCCGGCGATTGTCGTGCATCGGCCTTGCGCGAAAATTTTGACTTTTTCGATAACATTTGAATGTTCTTCCCAGTTGAGAGTAGGGCTTTCTCCGGTTGTGCCCATTGCAAGCAGTCCGCTTACACCGGCGGCGGCCTGGAAATCGACTAAATTGTTCAGCGCTTCATAATCGACTTCCCTGTTTTCATTGTCCTTCATCGGTGTTATTAATGCAGTGTAACATCCTTGAAACATCATACAGGTCTCCATTGAATCATTTTTATGACTTTAATCTCATTCGTCAATATTTTTTTTATCATCAGTCGACATAACATCGCCAATATTTTTCAGATACCTGAAATAGTCAGAATCAGAACTGATAATCAAAGTTGTTCCGTCCCCGATTGACTCAGGATAGCTTTCAAGGGTTCTGAAAAACGCGAAAAATTCTGGATCGGCGCCGTAAGCTTGATTGTAAATAGAGGTAACTTCCGCATCGGCTTCACCGCGCAGTACTTCTGCTTTACGCTGCGCTTCGGAACTGATTTCAGCAAAAAGCCGTTCGGTTTCACCGTCGATTTCGGCCGCCCGTCCTTGACCTTCCGAGCGGAATTGTTCCGCCATTCGCTGCCGTTCGGCGATCATGCGTTCAAAAACCTGTTCTTGCACCTGTTGAACATAATCCACCCTTTTGATTCTGATGTCAGCGAGTTCAACTCCGAAATCCGGCACTTCCTTCTGCGCAGTTTCGAGGATTTTGCGTGTGAGTTCTCCACGACCCATATCCACTTCTTCCAACAGAATTTCTTCCTCTTCTTCGGCGGCTACAGGGACCCTTTTGAGGTCTTCCTCGGTCACAAGCCAATCGGCCGACCGCACGATTTCAGTCAGTGGGCTGGAGGAAATGAAGTCACGAACCACTGAATCAAGAATATCGTTAAGGCGGCGCGTCGCCCCGTCGACATCACGCACCCGCTGGAAAAACACAAGCGGATCGGCTATACGCCATCGGGCGGTAGTATCGACGGAGATAAATTGTTCGCCGCGGGTCGGTATCTGATTCGGATCGCCGTCCCAGGATTGCAGGCGTTTGTCGAAGCGCCGGACTTTCTGGATGAAGGGTGTTTTAAAGTGCAGGCCCGGTTCGGTGATCGGTTCTCCTATCGGCTCGCCGAACTGGAGAACTATGGCCTGTTCTGCTTCATCCACTGTGAATGCTGCATGATAGACAGTAAACAAGATGAGTATAAGGACAACCACGATGGCCCCAAAGATTACATGCGTCTTTGTCAGATTATAGTTTTCAACAGTCATTTTTGTTCCTTTAAATTATTTTGAGTTTCTCTGTCAAGGTTCAGCAAAGGTAAAGGTTGGCGGCCTTTATCTTCAACAACATAGACATTGCCGAGCTCCGGCAGCACTTTATCGATCATTTCGATATACAATCTGCGGCGCGTGACTTGAGGCGAATTATTGTACTGTTCCAAAATCGCGGTAAACCTTTCCGTCTCTCCGCGTGCACGATTGATGCGTTCGGTAGCATAGGCTCGCGCCTCTTCAACGATTTGTATGGCCTGGCCTTCCGCTCTGGGTATAACCTGCGAACGTCGTTTTTCCGCTTCATTGATCAGTCGTTCCCGCTCCTGCTCGGCCTGGTTGACCTCATTGAATGCCGGTTTGACACGTTGCGGCGGCGTGACATCCTGCAGTTCCACCCGTCTGACTATCACGCCCAGGTCAAAGGACTGGAGGGCCTCTTCTATTTCTTCACGTGCCATTTGTGCGACATGAACACGTTTTTCGGTGAGCACGTCGCTGCCGAGTTCATTGCCCACTATTCGTCTCATCACGGCCTCGGAGATGTCACGTATGCTTTGGTCCTGGTCTTTGACCCTGTGCAGGTATTTGTCGGCATCATAGACGCGGTATTGAACCACCCACTCAACATCGATAACTTTAAGGTCGCCGGTCAGCATTAACGACTCGTCGAGGTGTTCAGGACGTTTAGCATATCTGGTGCGGCCGTTGGTGCTGATGGTTCGGAATCCGAACTCCTCGGTCAACTGGCGTTCAGTAGGGACGAAATAAGCGCGATCAATGTTAAAAGGCAGCTTGAAATGCAGACCGGGACCGCGAATGTCAATAACACGTCCAAACCGTTTAAGCACTGAGCGTCCTTCAGGGTTGACGGTATGGAAGGATGTAAAAGCGCCGGTAACGACGAAGAGAATAGCTAATGCGCTAAACACGGTTATCAATATCGGCTTTATGCCATTCTTCCGTAAATACTGTTCTATTGGTGTAATATTTCTGCGACTGTTGGCCATTTTAAGGTTACTCCGTGAGAGGTAGAGCTAAGGGGTGAAATTTCCCCGTATTTTGTTTAACTCGGGATATTATCGATACTATAGTTCATATCACAAGGTATGTCAAATCAGAGCCCGACGGATTGAAGTTCCTCATGGTAATCCTGTCGGGCGCGGAATTTTCTGACCAGCTCCTTTATTTCCTCACTTCTTTTCGCTTTGAGCACTTTATGGGTTAGATTTTTACAGTCTTTTACGGATATTTTACGTGCTGCTTCTCTCAGGTAGGGTATAGCCTGTACATTGACGCTGAGGCTATCGTAACCCAGTCCCAAGAACACGGGCAGCAGGGAGACATCCCCGCCCATCTCTCCACATATGCTGACAGGTTTGTTTTTCCCGGCGGCTTTTTCCGCAATCAGGCCCAGCATGCGCATCACGGCGGGTTCATAGGGATCATAGGCGTCAATCATTTTGGCTGAATTCCTATCGGCGGCCAGCAGGTATTGTACGAAATCGTTGGTTCCGACCGTTGCAAAATCTGAATTATCCAACAAGTCTTCTAAGATGGGAACGCAAGAAGGAACCTCTATCATTATGCCTTGTTTAATTTTTTCACTAATGTTGAATTTTTCAGATATGAGCTGTGATTTGGCGCGTTCAAACAGGTCTAACGCCGCTTCCAGGTCATCGACGCTGGTGACCATGGGGTAAAGCAGGGCGACCTTTCCATACCGGCTTGCCTTTATTATCGCTCTCAACTGCGGCAGCATGAGGTCCGGTATGTGATTGAGCATGAGGCGCAGACCACGCTGTCCGATAAAAGGATTATCTTCATGGGCAAGCGGTATGGCGGGCGGGAATTTGTCGCCTCCGATATCGAGCAGGCGCAAGCAAACTTCTCCGCCCTGTTTGGAGAATTTCCGTGCTATATCAGCATATTCCTCCACCAATTCATCTTCATCGGGGAGCGTATTCCTTGACATGTAATTGAACTCCGTCCTGTACAGGCCGACCCCTTCGGCCTGATATTCCAGGGCTTTTTCGATGTCTGCAAACCGTCCAATATTGGCCCTGATACTCAGATGGCGGCCGTCCCTCGTATCGGTGGGGTCTCCAACATGAGCTATGACGGCGTTCTCTTCGGCATGGAATTGTTCTTCCTTTTTCCTGACCGCTTTGATTGTTTTCTCAGACGGCTTCAGAACGGCTTTTCCTTCATTGCCGTCGATGATAATCTCATCACCGTTCACGACTTTATTACAGATATCCTGGAGTCCCGTAACCGCCGGTATGCCCATAGAACGGGCAAGTATGGCGGCATGGGAGTTGTATCCTCCCTTCTCCGTCGCAAACGCTAAAACCTTTTCCCGTTCGAGATGTACCGTTAATGAAGGCAGCAGGTGTTTTGCGACGACAATGACAGGCTGGTCGATCTCCGCTCCGAAATCACCATCCACAAAAAGGAGTTGTGAGAGAATGCGCCGGCCGGCATCCCGGATGTCCGAATTCCGTTCGCGCAGATAATGGTCGTCAAGCGACTCTATCATCTTTTCAAACCGCTCGATGGTTTCTTCAACGGCCGACTCACAATTAATGTTCTTTTCTATGATGATCTCTTCGACTTCGGTAACCAGGGTGGGGTCTTCAACCATCATGATCTGTGGTCTTATGATGTCGGCCTCATGGCTGCCCACTTCTTTTTCAACACGTTCAACAACATTTTGCAGGTCTTTTTTAGCCTTTTCACAGGCGCGGCGAAATCTTTTGATCTCGCGATTAAGGTCTTCGCCGGGTATATTATATTGAGGAACCTTATGAGGAAAGCGCGAAGTGCTTACTTTATGCGCGGGGCCAATGGCTATTCCCCGAGCGATCGCTATTCCGCCCAAAACTATAGATATATTTTCTCTGTTCATCATTATGTTACCTGGTGTTTACAGGTTTCGACATATATAATTAAGTAAGATAAGTCCTCAGTGAACGCCGTGGCATCTCCACCGTGCCCTGTGCCTGCCTGTGCGTCGCACGCAGACAGGCCGGT
>JAGYMJ010000430.1 GCA_018400625.1 Planctomycetota bacterium | reverse complement strand
TGAAAGCGTCCACTACGAGCCGGGTTTTCGGCCAGGGCACTGGCGCCAATTCCTCATTTGACAGCAATTCTTGATTATGCTATAATTCTCTCATAGGTTGCCCTCATGTTTAAGGGCAGGTTTACAAGTTTGACTTTTGTTGCAGGAGAAGTGAATCGTGGTACCTGAAGGAGTCGTAAAGTGGTTTGACAGCAAGAAGGGTTTTGGTTTTATTCAGCCGGACGATGCTGAAGAAGACGTTTTTGTTCATTACAGTGCGTTGAACATGGATGGGTTTAAAGACCTCCATGATGATCAGCGAGTGAGTTTTGAGATTGAAGAGAGTGATAAAGGCCTCAGGGCTGAAAATGTCACGCCTCTTTAATCCAGAAATTCAAGAAAAAAGTATTCAATTATAACAGGAATCCCGCTGTTCTCTGAAGAGAGCAGCGGGATTTTTTGATTTATATGTGATCCGGGGTTTTGAATCCGGGATTTTCTCTACCATTCTTCCCTCAATCCTTCCGGATAGACATAGCGGTAAGCTCGTCCTGCCTGCGGCCCTGCAAAAATTTGGTTGAGCGCAACAGGGTATTTATCATGGTTAATGAGCGGCCGCATCTTCTCCAGCCAGATTTCACGGGCTGTTTCCCGGGCTTCGGTATCCTGCTCGTCACTGGCTTGATAACGATCCATCAATCCTTTGACCTCGACGAACAACTCGGAGAAATCAAGACCGACCTGTAAAAAATCAATACGTTCAAGATACTTATCCGGCCCATCCTGTGCCGCTTCCCGGCCCCTTTCGAGGAAGGCGTTGGCTTTTTCAAAAAACTCTTCGTTGTATTCATCTTCCCAACTGCTGTCGCCATAGACATATTTCGCGGTTGTCTCCTCCTGGAATGTCCAGTAGGCTTCGACATGATCGGCGGCCGGGCCGAAACCTCTTTGATAGTAGTCCTTCAGGATCGCTTCCCCGTCGGCATAGGGGTTCCAGGCCATCCGTCCCAGCATGTAGTAATGCGGCCCGTGTGTTGACCAGTGCCCCCAAACCATATCGAAGAAGATACCTATGGCATTGTTTTCAGCCACCATTCGGATATCATCAATAGCCCTTCTCATTGCGACTCTTGGCAGGCCTATCTGCCAGACACCGAATCCGAGATTAGGACGCCATACGAGGTTGGAAGCGACCTCGGCCCATCTTTTAAATCTTTCCCTGGACTCTTCCTGCCCGGGCCGGTTATGGAAATTATTTACCGAAGCAATAATGACATTATCGTCCGGTCGTGTTTCTTTAGGCACCGGCCGCCAGTTGCCGTAAGCCAGCATGAGGACATAATAGTCCCTGTCCGGATAGCGTTCCTTGAGCATACTGCCGACTTTATTGGCAAATTTTACATGGCGGTCACTCAGAGCATAGTATTGCTGGGAAATGCCTTGCCACGTAAAAGTCAACTTCTCTGCATCCTGACTGTCCCACGCGAGGCAATCCGGGCATATGCAGTGTCCGCTCGAATACCCGTCGTTGGGGGAGGCGTTGAAGACTGTTCTGCCTGGGTCTCGGGCTATTTGGTCTTCCACATCCGCCAGCCACTGTTCCCAGACATCGGGATTTGAATGGCAGATTTTCACTGTTTTTGCCCTTGGATAGGGATTGTCACCGCCGCCCCTTGTGCCGTCGGGCTGGAGCGCAAAATACTCCGGATTGGTCTCATGAAAACGCTCCCACCAGTCGGTATAGGCATGTCCGCCCGGTGCCTCGAGGGAGTCGAAAAGAAGCCGTTGAAACCGCATCCAGTTCTGTTGGGGTAAAGAGGTTCTGAAGCCGTGTCTGCCCAACCTCCAGCGGGTGAAAATACCTTTGCGACCACGTATCTGAGGGTGGTAGCGGTATTCGAAAGGTGAGAAAGCGATTCTGTTCTGTTCGATAATATCTTCACCAAGACTGCCCGGCCAAAGCCACCTCACATCGAGATAGTCCTGGATGAACGTATAGACAGCATTCACCGTGCCGTATTGACGCTGCACGCCTTCAACGGTGCGGCCACGTGGAATCTGACGCACCATATTATCCGGGTCCCATACATCACGGCCAGCGATGAGAAGATGATTTTGAGAGGCGGCTATGAGTATTTCTTCCGGTTTCTCAAAATCTAAATTCAGATCGGGAAACAATTCCCGCACCTTGGGCTGAACACCTACCCAGATAGCATTTTCGGGCGTTGGATCGGGCTCACCTTCAATAACCTCCGGACGGCTTCCACTTATCTTCTCCATATAATTTGCAAGCTCATCCGCCGCACGACGAGTAAAGGGGGGGGCATCCTCGAATATCACGACAGGCGCAAGACTATGGCCATTTTCGACTAAAACCAACTCTTCACTTGGCTCTGCGGCCCCGTTGCTGTTGATATTTAAGAACAGTAAAGACATTACAGTCAGACTTACAAAAAACTTCATCCCTCTTTTTTGCCATTTAAGGTTCAACATTACCAAACTCCCATCTAAAAAAAACAATCGTGAATGAACGTAGGCGTAAATATTCAGTGAACCCGTCTCACTTGATCACCACCGTGCCCTGTGCCTGCCTGTGCGTCGCACGCAGAAAGGCCGGT
>JAGYMJ010000429.1 GCA_018400625.1 Planctomycetota bacterium | reverse complement strand
CAGGCACAGGGCACGGTGGTGATGAGGCAACGGGGTTCACTGAATATTTACCGCAGAAATTCCTGCAATCGTTAATTGTCGTCTTTGGTCGGTGCCGAACTTTTTGTGCTGATTGGAGTCTTTCTGTGATACTATTCCAAAGCGGCGCTGGTCGCGCACGCACTCAAAATTTTTTCGTTGTATTGAATGTTGAGTCAAATTTTTTGATAAGAAGCACATACCTAAAAAGGAGAGTTTTTATGAGCAGAAAAATGGTTTTGATAGGTGGTGGAAGCTACGGCTGGACACCTAAAGTAGCTACTGATCTTATGATGGAAGAAGGACTTGAAAACAGCGAGCTGGTTTTGGTGGATATCAATCCGGACGCCGCTCAGCTTTTATGTGATTATTGCAATATCCTCGCAAAAAAGATGGGAACCGGCTGGACGGTTCGAACCTCTGATCTTGAACCGGCCCTGGATGGTGCGGACGTCGTGTTTATTTCAATTACGACGGGTGGTTTTGATGCCATGCACCATGATTATACCCTACCGGAAGATTACGGCGTTTTCCATGCCGTCGGCGATACAGTGGGCCCGGGGGGAAGTTCACGAACCCTCAGAAATGTGCCTGTGTTTGTCGATATTGCCAAAAAAATGGAAAAAATATGCCCCGACACATGGCTTATCCATGTAACCAATCCGTTAGGACAGTTGACCGCCGCGGTGGATCGCGCCACTTCAATTAAATGCGTGGGATTGTGCCATAATTTTTTGGGCACACGCGCCTTCCTCGCAAATTTCCTGGAAGTTGAACGAACAGATATTGAGGCCGTAAGCGTAGGAGTAAATCATGGTTCCTGGATGAAAGATCTTAAAGTCAAAGGTCAACCCGTCGATCCCGAAAAGATGACCCTTAAAAATTATCTGCGCTATGAAGCCGCTAAGCTTGATGATTTCAAAGAGGGCATGACGGATGAGGAGATCGAAGGTCAATTCCCGCCCGGCGAGTCCCTGAGCCGGTATCTGAGCTTCACACTCTATGAACAGTTGGGCTTGTTCCCGGTCGGCGGGGCGCCGCATGTGGCGGAGAACCTTCCGTTCTACCTCAACAGCAACCAAACCGCCCAAAAATACCGTATCAAACGCAAAGGCGTGCTGCCCGGCCGGCAAAAAGGCAATGAAAAGAAACGGCAGACCATTATCGACAGAATCGAGGGGAAAGAAGAATGGCCGACGCCCGAGCGGTCTATTGAAGCGGTCGCTAGCATCGTTCATTCACTCTTCACGGGTAAAGAGTCACGCGTGATGGTCACAATGCCCAATCGCGGCCAAATAAGCAACCTTCCGGAAAATACACCGGTTGAAACATGGGCTGCGGTCGATGAGAACGGTGTAGTTCCTGAAAATGCAGGCGGGGTACCGCCCGAGGTTCTGGGGCTGGTCCAGGGAACTGTTGCCGAAATTAACCTGTCGATCGACGCCGCATTAACCGGTGACAGAAAGAAGTTTGAACAGGCCGTTTATCTCTCACCCATGCTGCACAGAAAGGATTGTGCCAGGGAACTTTCGGAAAGACTTCTCGCGGTGCATGCCGATATGCTCCCGCAATTCAAGACTAAATAATCTGTGCGTTTTCAGGGGCTTACGCTCTGAAAACGGGGCGCCTGTCGGCGC
>JAGYMJ010000428.1 GCA_018400625.1 Planctomycetota bacterium | reverse complement strand
CCGGCAACCTTGTTTTATATAAGTCCAGAGATGGACTGCACTGGGATGATGGGATTTTCCTGAACAAGCAAGAAGGGGTGTTGGGAGCTAAAACCAGCGGTGGACAGGCCTACAGTGCAAACACCGTGGTGGGCGCTCATGACCCTTCTATACCGAACAGACTCCTTATTCAATCCAGTATAGGCTATTGCGGGAAAAGGGTCAACACCAAACACTGGTGGATTGAGAATCCTGATGATAGATGAAAAAAAATAGAATACTGCGTCAAGTTTTGCCCTATGAAAACATTTTCAATGGAATAAATTTTTAGATAAGAGGTTGGAAAATATGGATGCGCAAAAAGACGGTTGGAAAACAGGATGGGCGCAGACGGATATTACGCCTGATCAGAAGGTTTTTATACAAGGTCAGTTCCATGCACGGATTTCTGAGGGGGTTTTGGACCCTGTCACGGCGAGCGTGTTGGCAATGGAATCCGTCAAGAACGGCCGGCCCCGGGATTGTGCCGTCATGGTGAGCTGTGACCTTGTCGGCATCTCCGATGAACTCCGCGATGCGGTGCGCGAGCGGGTCCAAGCGTTGCTTCCGGACTTTGATACGGGAAAAATATTTGTCGGCGCCACGCATACCCATACGGCGCCCCAGACATCCACCGGAAGGGAGTATGGTATCGAACTCGATGCTATGGACCCCGAGGAATATATCGAATGGGCTGCCGATAAAATAGCCGGAGCCGTGCAGGAAGCCTGGGAGAAACGAGAAATTTCCGCTGTCGGCTACGGGATGGGCTACGCCGTTGTCGGTCGGAACAGACGTCTCACCTCTAAAGACGGGAGCACCAAGATGTATGGCAAAGCGGGCCGCCCCGATTTCAGCCATGTCGAGGGATACGAAGACCATTCGGTCTATGTCATGATGACCTACGATGAAAACAAAAATCTGACCGGGATGGTTGTCAATGTGGCATGCCCGTCGCAGGTATCCGAGCATTTGTACCAGATAAGTGCTGATTACTGGCATGAGACCAGAGAGGAACTGCGCCGACGTTTTGGCGACGATCTGTATGTTCTCGCCCAGTGTGCGCCGGCCGGTGATCAATCGCCGCATGTGCTGATAGGCAAGAGAGCCGAAGAAAGAATGTGGCGTCTGAAGGGCAGAGACACCGATCAGAACGCACCGCGTGATGAAATCGCTCAACGTATTGCCGATGCTGTCGGCGATATCCTGCCTTATGCCGAAAAAGAATTGGAATGGGATCCCCATTTTGCCCATAAGTATGAAAAACTGGATTTACCCCGCAGAATGATATCCAAAGAAGATGTTGAAGAGGCTGTTGAGACGGCCAGGCCGTTCAAAGAAGAGTATGAGAAGCTTGCAAAGGAGATAGAGAATAATCCGGAAATGCGCGAGGAACCGCGATGGTACAAAGAGATCACCCGGTCGTACAGGAAAATGAATCGGGGCGAGCAAGTTAAAGAACGGTTCGAGATGCAGCAATCCCATCCCAACATGCCGATTGAAGTCCACGCCGTTGTGGTGGGCGATGTCGCCTTTGCGACCAATCCGTTTGAACTTTACCTGGACTACGGGGTGCGTATCAGGGAATTGAGTAAGGCGACCCAGACATTCCTGATGCAGAAGGCGGGGTCCCGCGGGACGTACCTGCCGAGCGCTCGTTCCATCGGCGGCAAGGGATACGGAACGGTGCCGGCAAGTACCGAGATAGGACCCGAGGGAGGCGATAAACTCGTCGATTGGACGGTTAAAACGATCAATGAACTGGGCCATGCCAACGGCTGAATGCCGGACGGCTCCCCAAGCTAAGCTCGGTAAGCGCGACGGTGGTTTTTGGCGTTCGCCGTGCTGGTAACCGCTGCCGGCGCCCGTGCCGGCCAGGAGCACGGTGAACCACTCAC
>JAGYMJ010000427.1 GCA_018400625.1 Planctomycetota bacterium | reverse complement strand
CTTTAGAGAATGCAAAAACGATTGAATCATCAACTAATGAAATACGGAAAGCACGGTGGGGATGCCACGGGGTTCACTGAGGACTTACAACAATCAAGGTACGGTGGTATGACACGCACTTTAGTGAATATTTACAAAATTTTAGTCATAAAGGTTATCCCATACGCTCCTGAGTATCCTTGCCATTAAGGGAGCGGCATGACCACCTCCCTGTCCAACTGTTCGCTCGCTCACCACGGCAAAAGCGATTTTAGGGTCTTCATATGGTGCATAGCCGGCAAACCAGGCATGGTTTGGGTGCTCGCCCCCTACCCCGGCGGTGCCGGTTTTCCCGGCTGCTCGAAAAGGTGCAAGCCCCGCATCCCTTGCCGTCCCATTTCTAACGGCACGCCTCATTCCTCTCCGTACCGCCATCAAATTTTGAGAACTAACAGGCAAGGTATTTGTTTCAGGAGAATAAAAATATTTATTGCCCTCGGCATCCTGGGAATAACGGAGAAAATGGGGAGAAATCAGCTTGCCACCGTTAGCTATAGCCGCCATCGCTTGCGCAACTTGAATTGTGGTGGCCAGAAATTGACCCTGTCCTATAGACAGATTGACCCGAGATAGAGTCGAATCAGGCACTTTAAGGCTCCCCCGCGCCTCCCCAGGCCAATCTAATCCCGAACGGCTCCCGAACCCGAATTGATGTCCCCATCGGCTTAGCTCTGCATTGGTCAATTTCAGAGCCAACTCATAAAAGTAAACATTACAAGATTTTTCAATAGCTTCCTCAAGCCCGATATTCCCGTGGTGGCCAAGACATTGGAACCACCGGTTGTGAATTTCTTTTCCCCCGCGGCAGTTAAAAGTTGTTCCCCGCTGGATTTTTTTCTCTTCAAGGGCGGCGATTGCGGTGATAAGTTTATAAATCGAGCCGGTAGGCAACGCCGCCTGAGCCGGCCGGAAGAAAAGCGGATTTCGGGGCCGCTCAACGATCTCAGCATAGCTGGTTGAAAATTCCTCACGGCTATATGAAGGCCAGGTTCCGGCGGCAAGCACCCCCCCGCTCTCAACATCGAGGAGTACGGCCGAACCGCTGTTGAAATTCGATGCCGGCTCCCCGGCCGCCTGAGAAAAAACATCCATAACGGCTTTCTGGAAATCGACCCGAAGTGTTAAATATATATCCCTGCCCGGTTTCGGCGGTAGCGTCTCAGAAACCCTTTCAACACGAAAAGGGTGAAATTCTATTCTTTGAGCCGAAAATCCTCTTTCTCCTCTCAACATATTTTCATGATACTTCTCAATCCCGCTGACGCCGAGCCGGTCATCCATGCGATAGCGGGAACCGATGTCCCTGGCAGACCTTCCATGAATCCATGTCCCGTCATTTTCATGGAGTTCTTCCCATCTCTCACGGCTTATTTGGCCATAGCGTCCCACAATATGACTTGTTCCTTCGTCATTATGATACTCTCTCTTGGAGCGCTTCTTGATTTTAATCCCCTCGAAATGATCATTCATGGCGATGATTTGGATGGCGGTATCTCTCGGGACATCGGTAGCCACAGGATGATATTGTTCCTGCTCGACAATACGCAAAGCTTCCATTTGTGTATTTTCGTGCACTACTTCCCAGATATGTTCCACCCTTCGGCAAATGTTATCGGATCTTTGACGCAATACTTCAATGCTTTCGCCGGTCAAAGCGGCAACATCTTCTATCCAATTATTGGAGGCCAGGACAGGATAATAGACAGCGATATCATAGCTTACAGCATCCTCTGCTAAAACTGTGCCGTCTGCCGAATAGATTCCGCCTCTTATGGTCTCAATCAGTTCCTCCCCGCCCGCTCCGGCCTTATAATCCTGTTCGTAACGACTCCCCCAAACAATCTGCATCTGCGCAAGACGGGCAAGGATAATGAAAAACAGGATGAGGAAAACCGCCAGCAGCGTTAGATTTCTTCTATGAAACAATTGAATCCCCCACCAGCGTTATTTGTTCTCATTTAGAAGTTTGGATGCGATGTGGTTCTGAAAAGGAATGCAGGCTATGCACGCCCCCCTCGATCTGCGCCGACGGGCTGCGCAGTTCAAAACGCAGACTTCCATCATAAAGTTTTTGGTGCAATTCGGTTATGGAACAGCACCCCATATCCTGCATGCTGTGTTTGACCCCCTGCAGCAAATAGGGGACATAATCAATGATGGACCCTTTATCCACGACGGCGCCGCTTACTCCCTGGTCAACTTTAAGGGATTCCTCTTCATTCATATATCTCTTATCGCCCCCCACCGCCATAGCTTCTCTGGAGGCCATGCCACGGTAGCGTTTCAATCTCACTCCACCCTCAAAGAAGTAATTCCCCGGCGATTCATCGGTTCCGGCCAACATTGAACCCATCATTACACACGAAGCGCCGATAGAAAGAGCTCTTGCAATATGGCCGATTGAACGTATCCCCCCATCGGCAATAACCGGCACCCCATGTTGTTTGGCTGTCCCGGCACATTCATAGACCGCGCTGCCTTGCGAACGCCCCACCGCAACAGTCTCCTGTGTTATACAGATGGATCCCGACCCCATACCTACGCGGAGCCCATCCGCTCCGGCTTCGATGAGGCCTTTACATTGTTGGCGTGTTACGACATTGCCGCCGATTATCTGCAATTCCGGGAATTTACCTTTGGCCCATTTAATCATCTCACTCTGGAAGGTTGAAAAACCTTGTGCACTGTCAAAGATAACGGCATCAACCCCCGCATCAACAAGAGCTTCCAGCCGTTCACGATCGTAGGTGCGTGTTCCAACGGTAGCACCCACCATAAGCTGCTTTGACGGGTCTTTGCTTGCAAAAGGGAAATCCTGGTTTTTCCTTAAATCCGTGCGGCTCATAAGCGATACCAGGCATCCATTATCATCAACAACGGGCAATTTACCCTTTTTGCTTTCTTTCAGTATTTCATTTCCTTCTTCAAGAGTAATACCCTCCGAAGCGGTGACAAGGTTGGTGCTCATGACTTCACTGACCAACTGGCTCCGATCGGTTTCAAAATCAATATCCGTTCTTGTGACTATGCCGAGCAATTTGCCGCCCATGCGTCCGTTTTCGGTTATCGGCACACCGCTGAAGCCGTATTTTTCTTTAATTTTATCGATATCGGATATCTTATGCTCGGGTGAAAGAACGACCGGATCGGCTATGAATCCATTCTCAAACCTTTTGGCCTTTCTGACATGATCGACCTGTTCTTCAATCGTGTTGTTATAGTGAATAAAACCTATACCGCCCAGCAGCGCCATATGGATGGCCATATCACTTTCAGTCACTGTATCCATCGGAGAGCTGACAATAGGACGTTTCAACTGTATGTCCCTGGTCAGCCGGGTATCCAAAGTCACATCCGTAAGCGCAAAGGATATATAACCCGGCAACAGAATGATATCGTCGTAAGTAATACCCCGTCCGCTCTCAAACAATTCCTCAGCAGTAATCCCACTCTTCAAATCCATGTTGCCTCCGCTTATTTTAGTGTTATAAGAATTTATTTATTATAATCATTGAGCACAAAAAATGCAAAAAAATCTTAAATATTCAGTGAACCCCGTTGCGTCATCACCACCGTGCCCAGCAATCTTGATTTGTAAGCCGTTTCAAGGTATAATGTTTTTCAGGTTCGGGTTTCAAAGTTTGCATCAGCAGGAAGCCGGAGTCGTTTTCCCTGAAGGGGGATTTATTCATTGCAGCCCGGGGTAGGCAGGTCTGAAAGAACTGCCTACCCCGGGAATTGGGATAGGCGATAAAAGATTTCCCTTTTACAAGACCCGTAGTTTCCGACAAATATAGAATCTAAAATGAAATTTATTGTCAAAGAAAAAGATTATGAATATGAATATATGTTGGCGCCGGGGGTATTTATTATCGGTAGACATGACAGTTGTGATCTTACGCTCGACTCACACGCTGTCTCCAAACAACACTTGAACTGTAATGTGACTCCAAACGGGGTATATATCAGGGACCTCGGGAGCAAAAACGGCACCAGGGTCAACGACAAGACGATTCGAGAGGCCGAAATCAATGACGGAGACCGAATAAAAATCGGTGATGTAACTTTACAATATAAGGAAGTCGCAGGTAAAGGGGCCGCCACCCCGAGTGTTCAGGAGAGTTCTGAAGAATTACAATTTGTAGAAGAAGAAGAAGAAGAAGAAGAAAAGACGCCGCCCGAAGGCAGCCTGGTCAGGGTTGATCCGCTTCAAAACCAACATGAAGGGCTGTATGAAAGGGATGGCCATTGGTATGTATCGGATCCCGCGACAGGCCGAGAAGTTGAAATCGTCCCCACCGAAAAACGGCAACAAGCTCAAACTCAAAAATCTCTCCTTGCAACAAGAAAAGGGCGATTGATAATCGGCGGTGCGGCTGCATTTATCCTGTTACTTTTAGCATTATCACTTGTTACCCCGGATCAGGAAGACCCACCGGAACCCCCTGCCCAGTCCTTCAACCTTCAGGAAAGTGTTGGAAAAACATTAGAAGCCATCGAAGCCGGTGAGTTGGACCGAGCAGAAAAAATGGCTCAAACTATCCTGAATGCCAATCCTCAAAGTGGTACAGCCGAAAGCCTCGTTCAACTTGTTGATATGTGGAAAAAACATGAAGATGATTTCAGGGAATACTGGCTGGATTTGAAACGGCAGCTTGACGATTTGGAATACAATCACGAAAGCCCGGAAGTAAGGCGTTTCGTCAGAACCCATAAAACGCGCTTAGACGAGTCGGTGCTTGAATACCAACGTGTAATCTCAGCACAGGAAGCTTATGAAGAGGGCTCTTATGAAGAGGCATATAACGAGCTGGTCGATATAGGTGAGAATCGCCCCGCCCGGAGCGATCACCCTGACTTATTTGAAGACATAAAATCAAGTTGGCGCGAACAATTGGAAGAGCAGCTCCAGACAGCAGTGGCCCGTGAAAGATGGCAGCAGGCACAAACAATCGCCTCTGAACTTATGGACCACTTCCCCGACTCCAAAGATAATCTGACGGAAGAGAGTGAGAGGTATGCCACTCTGGCTCATGAAAAAAGCATTTTAGATGAAGCAGAAGATGCTATAGGCGCCGGAAACCACGAGCATGCCGCCCAAATACTGGAACAAATCCCTGAAACAAGCCCTCATCACGAGCAGGCATCAAATATGATTGCAGAAGCTGAAAATTTGCAGACTGTCGATCGGGCCGAGACGCTTTTCAACCAAGGAGCAGCGACGGCCGCCCTTGAAATCCTGGACGGCCATACGTCAAGAAGAGCTAATTCGCTGCGCCGAAGGATCCGTTCCGTTTATGAAAACTATAACGCTGCTACGGAGTCCGAAGCAGAAAAAGATTATATTACCGCCCAGCAAAAATGGGAAGCCGTGATGGCGCAAGAAAGGAACCATCAAGCAACCAGCCGATTCCAAAGATTGGCGCAAAACGCACTGAGGAACCTGCCCGATAAACGCCTTGAATATGCGCAGGAACTCAAACAAAAAGCTGAAAACCATTTAGGGGCACGAGAATATGAAGAAGCAAGAGAAAATTTTGACCTTGCGGTGAGAATGATACCTGAAGGTCAATCAGAACCCGCAGAATTTGATCGGTTCAGGAATCGTCTTCAATCCAGGGGGGAATATGAATACCAGAATGCACTGAACCAAGATGATCCGGCTGACAAACTTGAAAGGCTGAACAATGCTTTGATGCTGTTACCTCCCGATGACTATCATCATCAAAAGGCCCAAAGAGAAAAACAAAAGCTGGAGGATAATTTTGATTAAACCTTTTGCCCGGGATTGCTTTTATCCCCGTATTTCACCAACCTGAAACTTAACAATCTTCTTTAGAGGAATCGCCATATGAATAACGACGAGACAAAACAATGTGTTGTGTTTGGGGCCGGCGCCCTGGGACTTGGTTTTTTAGGCCCTGAACTTACCCCATGGTATAAACTGGTGTATATAGATATCAAAGAAAAATCGAATATCTTATCCCAACTCTCTGAAAAGGGATACTATTATTTCAATGAAAAAGGGCCGGCCGGTCGGGTGATGAAAGTCGAAAATGTATCGGGCGTTTTGGCGGAAAGAACCGAAGAAGTTAAAACGGCCGTCAGACAGGCCGATCTCGTTTTTACAGCGGTTGGAGAAGCTAATCTGAATAAAATTGCCCCGCTGTTCGCCGATATAATTCTTGAACCCGATAGAGACCAACCTCTGAAGATATTGTGTTGTGAAAACGGCCTTGAAATCGCAGCAAAACTTCGTCAACACATAGTAGATATTACTGGTACAGAACCGGGCAAGGCTTTAATGACCGGTGACACGATAATGGGCCGAATGTGTCAAATCATGTCGCCTGTAAGTGAAGGAAATAAACCTGTCGGGCCCGGTATCGACATGGAGGTGATTGGAGAGCCTTATTACGGCATACCCGCTCCGGTGGATATTTTAGATGGGGTGAGCTTTAACTTAGACCCCTTTAAGCCCATGACACCGGATGAATTGGCCGCCCATGAAGATGTCAAGCTGCTGGCCCACAACGGTCTGCACACCTTTTTGTCCTTTTTGGGATGGGAAAGGGGGCACGAGGATTACTTCTGTGAACTCACCAGCGACATCCGTTTAATGGAAATCGCTCATAAACTCCTCTATGAAGAGGTGGCCCCCGCTCTATTGTCCAAACACCAGGGCAATCTGGACAGAAATTATCTGATGAATTATCTGCCCACCATAATAAGACGCATAACCTGTCCCGGACTGCACGACCGTCTTGACAGGGGGCGTCGAGATGTAATGCGTAAACTGCAGCAATGGGAACGATTGGTCGTCAGTATAAGAGCGATTCACAAAGAGGGTATTACTCCCCGATTATATGTCAAAGGGCTTTCCGTGGCGATAAATTTCGCCATAGAAAACAGTATCTGTGATTTAACCTTTGAAAAAATACTCACTTCGGTATGCGGTTTCGACCCTGCAAATGAGAAGGAACTTATAGAATTCGCTTTAGAACAACGGATGAAATAGCCCCTTTTGACGACGGGGGAATTTGATATTTCATCAAAAATGAATTATAATAGATAAGATGTTTTTATTGAACATGTATCAGGTTGACAACGCGTCCTGTGCCGATGGGAATGTCATGCAACAGGTTCTTATTTCATATATTTTTTTACTTTTTTATAGGAGGAAAGCCCCATGATTGAGAAGGGAGAAGGAAGAGTTGCAGGAGTAAAGGAGACGCTGAGATTCACTTTAATCGAGTTGCTGGTTGTGATCGCGATCATAGGAATTCTTGCGGGAATGCTCATGCCGGCGCTGAACAGAGCCCGGACGGCGGCGCACAGGATCGCGAGCGTTTCCCAGATGCGGCAGGTGGGGCTTGCGCTGCAGATGTATGGCAACGACAACGGCAGTTGGGTGCCTTACAGCCAGGACAATGACGGCATTTACTGGTCAAACCGCCTGGGTATCGATGGCTATGTGGGGTCGCCGGGGATATACTGGCCGCCGGGGCGAGAGGGGCACTACGGCCGGGACCGTTCCCCCTATTACGGTGAGCCTGGTGGGTATGATTGGGTGGATGACGGATGGATTTTTCAGTATACACCTTTCACAATGAACATGGGGGTGTCAAACACTGAAGCGTCTTTCCGTGCGGGAAGTACCCGCGGTCCAAGGCGCATCGATGACGGCCGGGCGCCGCCCGCGTGGGCGCACGTGGCATTGGTCGAGATGCTTAACCAGCGGGATTCATGGCGAGGTATTGGCGGCCATCAGCACCTTTATGCCGTAGGTGCTTATCACGTTGGTCCGCGTGGGGATAGACCGAGAGATATAACTGCATATCATTACAACGGGGGCATTCCGCGTCTTTACCTCGATGGACGTGCGCACGCCGGCTCGGATAACAGCCGCGCCACCCATGTGGCGGCGCGCTATGATAACCACCAGGGGATGGTGGATGCGCTGGGATTTGATATAAACCACCCGTGGGCGTATTTCCAAGACGGCAGCCCGTATGCGACCGCCCAGTCTTTCTCCAACAGGAATAAGTACCAGCGCCTGCCCCCATGGTGGACCGAATGGCGTGATCGATGGGCCTTTGAGTGGTGGCCGGGTGGTGCCGAGAATTGGCCCAACCACTACATCTTTTGTCCTCCTCAACCCCAAACCCAATGACAAGCCGGTGGGTTAAAGAAATAGAGGCGGCGGGCTCTGTGGTTTTATTGCAGGTAATCAGTGAGCCACGTTCAACCTGAAAAAACTTGGAACCCTATCAGGGCAAGGTTTGTAGTGAACCCCTTGAGGGGTTCGTAAGTCCTCAGTGAGCCCGAGGGCATCCCCACCGTGCCTTGTGCCGGTGGAATGAAGATTAAGCACTACGAGGCGCCAACGCCCTAAACTCCGCCGTTCATCCGCACGGCCCGCTCCTCCGGCTCTTGCTCTTTT
>JAGYMJ010000426.1 GCA_018400625.1 Planctomycetota bacterium | reverse complement strand
CTAAAGTGTGTTGATACAACGTTCGCAGCGTTTAATCTTCATTCCACCGGCACAAGGCACGGCGGGGATGCCACGTGGTTCGCTGAATATTTACGATTGCCGACTTTCTCCGTGCGGGGCCTGGTTGCTGGTGAAGACTTTCTGTGGTACCATTTTAAAGCGGCACTCACCGTTCCGCACGCCAAAGTTAGCTCTCTGAGGCACTCAGGACAATTTGGGTCAGTCTTAACCATGAAGAACCTCAAATTACTATCCATTATTTAACATGAGAGCGGTTTCAACATGCAAAAAGAACTTTCGACAATTTTGTGTTGATTTGCGGCATTTAAGCGCATAAAATATATAAGAGGTGAATTAATCAATCTTGTTTGATCCCAAAGATGGATATGGTAAAACGTGTGATTGATCAAGATACCAAAATCAAGTACTATATTTCTCACAGTGACCAACGGGTTCACTGAATATTTACTCTTTCAATGTCGAGGATTAAATCATGGATATGATCAAAGGAAAAGTCATCTGGGATAATACGTGGATACCCGACAGAGAGAACACGCGTGTTGAGCTGACCGATCTTATACGTTTCAAAAATCATTGGTACTGCTCTTTTTGCGAGGGCGCGATCCATTCCAACCATCCCACGGGGCGGGCATGGATCATCAGGTCCGCCGATGGAGAAAATTGGGAAAAAGCCAAGGTTTTCGACTGGGATTCGGCCGATGTGCGGGACCCCATGCTCTCCGTCACTGCCGAAGGCTATCTCATGAACGCCACCTCCATCGCGTTCGTATCCAAAGAACCACGCACCGACTACCTTGATGATTCAGCGAATGGAGAGACCTATATTCCCGCTGAAGCGGCCGCCGAGCGGAAAGCCGCCGCCAAATATTATCCGTTGGACAAACCGGGCACCCCGGAGAGCGAACGTGAAATGGAAGTGACGCGCCAGTCGCTGTCCTGGCTCTCGGCCGACGGCCTCCATTGGAGCAGCGCCTTCTGCTGTCCGAGCGGTGTCAACACTTGGCGATGGAAAACTATATGGCACAATGGTATGGGATACAGCGTCGGTTACGGAGGCAAGGACACCAGGGGAACCCTCTACCGCACGCGGGACGGCAAAAGCTGGCGGGTGCTGCGGGAGGACTTTTTCCCCGACGGCAAAGGCACCGAGGCCACGCTGGCTTTCGGTCAAGATGATAACCTCCACTGCCTCCTGCGCTACAGTGCGGAGCGGACGATGGCCGGTATCGGCCGGGCACCCTATTATCAGGATTGGGAGTGGAATGAAGTGGATGTGGACTGCGGCCCGGATCACGGCGGAAAAAAACCGGCGCGCGAGGTCTTCACCGCCCCTTTCGGTGGTCCCAAGTTGATCTGTCTGCGGGACGGACGTTTTTTTGCTGCGGCGAGGATGCTCTGGCCATGGCGTGACGACGGTAAAATCACCCTCTTCCATTTTGACCCCGAACAGGCGCTGCTCACGATCAATGCCGAGATCGACGGTACGAGCTATCCGGGCTTAATCGAACATGACGGTCATCTGTGGATAAGTTATGGATCGGCAGGGGCATCGGAAATATCGCTGGCCACGATCCCCGTGCCATAACCTCAAACGCAATGATCAGGCATCGGCCCTCGCGGTCCTGCTCGATCACCGCCGTCCTTAGCTATATGCGAATCAGCGTCAGCACCGAAAGATCAAAAATCGAATACCGCAAGTTCCACAGTGACCAACGGGATTCAGTGAATATTTACTTTTAATAAAATACTGGAAAGGGAGCTCATATCGTGGGATGCAAATTTAATTTTTCAATCAATACCGCAGCTCTTCTGTCCGAAATCTCCGGAGTCACCTACTATCAATTGCATTTTGACGCGCCGGCTATTGTCAGGGCCTACGAGAGTTTTAACCCCCTGGCGGAAAGGCTCGGGATCCCGCCCGCTTGCCCGTCAATGGCCGGTTTTGGCTATGCCCATGTCTCCACTCTCGGCGCCGAGGTCATCTTTCCCGAGAATTCGGAACCCAAACCGCGGCCCATCATCGGGAAACCGGAAGATATCGACAACCTGAGGGAACCGGACGATTATATTGATACTCCACTGGTGAGAAGAAAACTCTCGGTTCTCGCTGAGCTGCAAAAAATCAGCCCTGAGGCCCGTAACAGAATAGGACATGAGATGGAAGGCCCCGTCACCACGGCCGTACTGCTCATGGGACAAGAATTTTTCACCTTGCTCTATGACGATCCGGGAAGGGCACATAAGCTGTTAGATTTTTGTACGGAAAGCGCATTGAATTATCATGCCGCGATCAACCGTTGCTTTAATAATGAACAGAGCCCCGGTCCGGGAGGCATACCGGATGACTTCGCCGGCTTGCTGTCCCCGAATTTTTTCAAGGAATTCGTCGTCCCTTACTGGGAAAGGGTTTATCAGGGGCTGGAGATAACAAAAAGGTCCCTGCACAGCGAGTTGCTGAAAGTCAACCATCTTCCTTTTTTAAGCGACCTCCATATAAGCTCCTATGATCCCGGTGCCAACCAGTTTCTCAGCCCCGAGGCGCTCTCCGAAAACTGTCCATGTGATTTCAAGCTGCGTTTGCAAGAATGGGATATTGACAATTATTCCGCCGATGAACTTGTCGAGCGCTATCATCACCTGCAATCATACAACCCATCTTCCGTATCTATTACCATGAAGTCCATTGTGCAAGAGCCGAAAATATATGCCTTGTTGGAAGCGGCCCGAAAACGGGAGGAAGAAGAGAACCGGATCGAGCGTTGTGCTGCCCGGGGGAATCGGTCCGCGTTCGGCGGCAGTGATGCGGGCGGGTTGACCGGGCGGATTGCAACGTGACCAGGCCTGGGCGACCGTGGCGCACGCGGCCGACCGGGTGCGTCCTGGCGATACCGTGCGGGTGACCGGCGCAGTTGTTCTCTCGCCCCCACCCCCTGTGCCGGTGGAGCCAATGATTCACCACTAAGCCTGAAACTTACAGATCGTCTTCTATCAAAACGTGATAGACTCTCACTATGCTCTGATCCCAGAGGATGATTTCTTTAAACCCGTTCCCCGTCAAGTCCGTTACGATGATATCTTCTATGTTGGTGATATTGTCGGTTTGATAGATGACCTTCAGGTCGCCGTCGAAAATATATAACATGGATTCTGCAAAGGCAATGATATTGGGCTCACCATCGCCGTTGAAATCCACTACCGCTCCTACGGATAAGGGGTTGCATGCAATCTCGAATCGATGAAGCTCCGGAAGGTTTTCTTTGGCTTCCAGAACCAGTAATGCGCCGTCTTGAGAGCTGGTCCGGAAATAAGATACAAGTATTTCGGAGCTTCCATTATTGTTCAAATCGGCCACGGATTCCAACCGGGCCGACCCTTCAAACTCACGGCTGTAGCCCGGTATATCATCTCCGCTCTCGGGATCAATAAAAAACACCTGCCCAATATCTCCGCACCACTCATCCCAGTCGTTGTCATAGGTGGCGGCTACGGCGACGGGTTTTTTATTGTCGAAGATGTCATACAACAGTGCTTCGACGTTTTTGAATCCATGCCCGATGTCAAATTCCCTTTGCCAGAGAATAGTTGAATCCCATTTCCGGGCGAAAAGCAGTGCTTCAGTGTCGGAGATGTTGTCAGATCCTTTAAATCTCCTACTCTCAAGGGCAGGACCGCTATGGACGATTTCCATTTTCCCGTTGCCTGTAAAGTCCAAGAGCGAGAACCTTGAGTGCCAATTAACGCCTGGTGATGCCGGGTTCTGTTCATCATTGCTCAGTTCTTTCCCTGTTTGTGCATCAAAAACGACTATACCACTGGAACCCTCCCCGAATCTGCAATTTTCTATGCAGACCAGTTCATTCCTGGTATTGCCGTTCATATCGGTGACGGCGACCGGTAAAAGTATATTGCCGTGCGAGTCGCCGGAACGGGAATAAGTGGCCAGCTTTTGGCCGTGATAGTCATAGGCCCGGGCGGAATAATTTTTTCCTTGCTTGTAAGATACCACAATATCAAGGATACCGTTCCCACTGACATCCCCAAGGATAAAGTCGCTCGGTATTTTAGTCGTAGTGCGAAACTGTTTCAGCATATCCGCTTGATGATTGTATGTTTTGATATATCGGCCGGTATTCACAATGAGTTCGATGTGTCCGTCGCCGGTCACGTCGCCCGAGCGTGCGGATATGCCGCTGAATGCATATATTTCATCCAATTGCCAGTCCTCGGACACGGGCAGGGAAGGATAGGGGTAGTTTCGCGTGCCCTGGAGGTTATAGTCTTTGATAGTCCAGCCCCACCTGGAGCCTCTCATATCACAAAACCTCCTTATTGTTTTATCACCGGATTGGTTTTTATATGTGATCAGTGCCACTTCATCCGCCATCAGGATTTCAATCGCACGTTTCTTTTGCAGCACGATGAAATTGTCGGTTACGGCCGCTATTCTGCCTCTTAAAACGGCTCCGTTTCTTAACCGGACGCTGGCGGAAGGTCGGGAGTTATTCAGTTTCGCCGTTAAAAAAAGTGAAAGGCCCGTGAAAGCAATCAACCCGAGTATAACGCCTATAATCACTGCCCTTAAAAATTTCTTCATTTTTTCAACCAATATCCAAGCCGGTTCTATGATTTAAGGCCGAAGGAAAAACGCCTGTAAATATTCAGTGAACCCCGTCTCACTTGATCCCCACCGTGCCCTGTGCCGGTGGGATGATGATTAAGCACTACGAGGCGCCAACGCCCTAAAATCCGCCGTTAATCCGCACGGCCCGCTCCTCCGGCTCTTGCTCTTTT
>JAGYMJ010000425.1 GCA_018400625.1 Planctomycetota bacterium | reverse complement strand
ACCGGCACAGGGCACGGTGGTGATGTTACGGGGTTCACTGAGGACTTACTGCTGAGCTTACGCGGAAGGTGAAGAGCGCCCTGGCAAAACAAACATACAGCATCGATGCCAAAGTTAAAACCGGCGGTGCTGTTAAGTCAACATATCTAAAATTTATTGGATTGCCCTATGAATTGGATATTTCACCCCATAGGGACGAAATTCTCTCAGTGAAAATTGAACTCGACACTGATCCCCCGGCCGGGGCCAACGTCCTGACGACCACATTACGCAAGAAGGGTTCATTTCGGCTTCACTTTGGCAATCCGGCTCAGAAGGAGTCTTCAACGTTCATCACATCATCTTCAGCGCTGACCGCCCTGCTGAAGCTGGAATTCTTCACCCGTTCTTTGAGCAGCTCAACAAATTGATCTTCATCCACCGGCAAATCCACCCAATCATTTACCCAGTCCGAAAGCAGCATAGCGTTGGAGATCTCAAGGCTTTTCAGACCTTCCCTGCCATCAACGATCAGCAAAGAGCTATCGTTTTTAGCGATCGCCTCGATCCATTTCTCGGTGACCCAGCTATGGCCTCCCCTTTTGACTTCGCCTACAGGGATATCGCACTTCCAGTGTTCGGGCCGACCAAAACCGGCGATATGGTCCGCATTGAAAACCCGTTCGTCAACCCGATTACGGTCGAAAGCGATGTTCCCGTCTTCCATGACCAGTTTTCCCATATTACCGTGAACTTCGAAAGATTGAGTTCCGGGGGCCTCACCGGTCGAAGCGACAAAGAGGCCGGTTGAACCATCTTCGTATTCCACATAGGCGGTCACATCATCCTCCACTTCAATATCATGATATTTACCGTAGGAGCAGAATGCACGCACGCGCCGCGGTACACCACAGTACCACTGCCAGAGGTCCAGCAGGTGCGGGCATTGGTTGAGGAGGACGCCTCCCCCCTCTCCGCCCCATGTGGCACGCCAACTGCCCCTGTTGTAATAATTCTGGGACCGGTAATAGCTCGTAGCGATAAAACAATTCCGTTTGATGTCGCCGACTTCCCCCGAAGCAAGCATGTCCTTCATCTTCATGTAATGGGGCACGGTGCGCAACTGAAACATGATCCCAAAAATCTTACCGGAAGCGTCCGCAGCTTCATGGAGCCTCTTGACCTGTTTTGTGTACACGCCGACGGGCTTTTCCAGCAGCACGTGCAAACCTTTCTCAAAAGCCTTGATGCCTAACGGTGGATGATCGTAGTGGGGTGTGGCGACCACGATGCCGTCCACGCATCCGGAGTCGATAAGGTTCTCGGCATTATCATAAAGTTCCACGTCCTCGCCCAGTTCATTTTTTACCCATTCGAGTCTTTTCGGATTAATATCGGCCACCGCAGTAAGTTCCGCATCCTCCAGTAAACCATCATGAAGGTTACGGGCATGACTGGATCCCATCGTCCCTGCACCTATAACTCCTATACGTATCTTGTCCATTGCAGTATCTCCCAATAAAATTTATTATTTATACAGCGGCTAAACATCATACTGAGGCATACGCCAGTTTTCATAGGCATCCTTAAATGACTCATAAAGACCTCTTGCCCACGTTAAATTATTACCCTCTTCTAATTCATCAACCACCACCTTCTCCCCGGGGATGTCGATGATAGGGACCGATTCCTGCAACGCGTATATACATGAGGTCTGGGCTGATGCGGCTTCAACGCCGCAGACCACCGGTTCCCCGCTTTTAGCGCTTTGTATGCAATGCGTGAGCTTTTTGAGGGGCTCGACGCCCGGATTGCCATAGTTCAGGACACTCCCGTCTTTGAAACGGGCTTTGATCTCGGAATCATCTCCCAACACTATATCAGCGTCCTCGAATTCGAACTGGAAGACAGGTCCGTATTTATCTTTTACACTATGCGTGGTGAAAAAGAACACTTCCGCACCTTTATCTGTTCCCAGCCTGACCGCTGCGGAATCATAGTTTTCCGTTTTTTTAGCACGCCAAAGACGACCGTCCAACAGTTCAGGCATAGCACTTGTTGTAACGCTGTCGCCTAAAAGATACAGCATGTTATGCAGATAGTGGGCTGTTGCGTTGTTGGCCGGGCTGTCGAGAACCCATGCACCGTCATCGGTTTTAATTCTGCCCGCCCAATTGTTTCGTTGATAATATGATGCCTTTCGGGGCCATAGCGTCACCGAGCGCATCCTTTTGGGCGCGCCGAATTTTCCTTTCAGGATGTCCTTTTTCAGCGTCTGGATTACACTGGTAAAAGACCAGTTGTAGCCCACAGCAATAAATCCATCTGATTTTTTTTCCAATTCAAGAAACCTTTCCGCTTCCTCCCAGGCGCCGCAAAGCGGTTTCTCGGTGAGCACGTTTGAACCATTCTCCACGCCCACCGCACTGATGGGAAGGTGAAGATGGATCGGAGCGGCGATGATGAGCAGATCAACATCAATTCCATCACCATACAATCCCTCCGCTTTATCATATACCGGTATTTTTCGTTCGACAACTTCATTGTATCGCAAGCTTAAACTTGCTGTTGGATCGACAATACCGACGAATGAAGCGCCCAGTGCTTCACTGTTGTCAAGCAACTGATTGAGATAATTCCTACCGTATCCATTTATTCCGGCCAATGCAATTTTTACAGGTTTTCCCATAGTCTTAATATCACCAGTTAAAAGAGAAACTCTTGGTTGAGTATGTCTGCTTTCCCTAAAGCCAACTCCCCGTCAGGGATATATAGGGTTGAACGCCCATATATTGGAAATATTCAGTGAAGTCCGTCGTTTTATCACCAACATGCCCCGTGCCGGTGGAAGGGTGATTAACCACTAAGAGCAACCATCACCATAAAATCCGCCGTTAATCCGCACGGCCCGCTCCTCCGGCTCTTGCTCTTTT
>JAGYMJ010000424.1 GCA_018400625.1 Planctomycetota bacterium | reverse complement strand
GTTGCAGTATGCATAAACCAGAAGCGCCACCATCATCTCCGGATGGAAGGCCGTGTTACCCACACCGTCGCTGCGATAACTTTCATAAAACGACCCTAAATCTATCTGACCGTCAGCGTCGATCACAAACCATGCCAAATGATCCTTAGGTAGCCAGTCGCTTACCGAGGGTGGCATCAGGTACATCTGGTCTCGGTCGAAAGAGTGAAAATTGTATCCTATGTCATAATCACGTATAATGAGTATCTCGATTTATTTTCAAAGATTATAGTGGAGCATGAGGGACCTGATCAAGTCATCTTGAGTTCTCTCTACATCCGTTTCTTCGTGCTCTTCGTGTTCTTCGTGGTAACAAAATGCAGTTCGATGAACTATCCCACAAAGTAATAGGATGTGCAATAGAAGTTCACAGCTGCCTCGGCCCGGGGTTGCTCGAATCGACCTATGAACAATGCCTTGCCCATGAGCTGCATATAGATGGAATAGATTTCAAAAAACAACATCCGCTTCCTGTGAACTACAAAGGCATATGTCTTGATTGCGGCTACAAAATCGATCACTATTTACCGGCAGAGCGGCGGCCGCTTTTGTCAGTACCCGGATTTTTGCCAATGAGCACTGAAAGAACAAAACTTAAACATCAGGAGGAAATAAATGAATAAGGAAAAGACGCAAGTCGGGTTCGTAGGTTTCGGTGAAGTCAACACTCCACGCAAAATCGTTGAGAGTAAATGTGATCATGCGGCAGAAAAGCTTCAAGCGGCGGGGTTGGAACTGATAAAAACTTCGCCTGTTGCCGACGATGAAGGCGGCGAGCAGGCTGCACGTGCGGTTGCGGAATTGGCGGAACATGATTTTGATTCTTTAATCGTCTGTATCGCCGGGTGGATACCGTCATGGGCCGTATTTGCCGTCATCGAAGAATTTAAGGAAAAACCAATGGTCCTGCTGGGCCTGACGGGGACTAAAGAAGGAAATCGTTTTGTTACGACAGCCGATCAGGCGGGAACGACCGCCTTGCGCAAACCCATGGCGGACATGGGCTATGAGTTTAAGTATGTTGTCACCCGGTATGGAGCGGACCTGCCGGTTGAGCCGATAATATCTTACTGCAATGCTGCCTCGGCGGCGAAACGCCTGCGCAAATCAAAAATATGTATGGCCGGATACCGGGATATGCAACTTTATGGCACGCTCTATGATGCCAGTTATTTGAAACGCACCTTCGGAACGGAAATAGAACACTTTGATCTGATTGAGCTCAAGCAAATCATGGATACCATCAAACCCGATGAAATAAAGCCCTTGATGGAAAAGATGAAGCGCGATTGGGTATTCAAAAAAGAACCGGGGCAGCAAGCTCTTGAAAATTCAGTTAAGCTGTGTCTTGCTATAAAAAGAAAAGTTAAAGAGCGTGGCGGAGATGCCTTCTCCTACAAAGACGTGGACGGTATAAAGAAACATATGGGGTTCTCCCCGGCCGGCGCTATGACTCTGCTTCACGAGGAATTAGACATATCAACGGTTCCGGAAAATGACAGCCTGGGGGCGGTGACTCAGCTCATGGTAAGATACCTGACCGGGCAGGTAGGGGCTTATCTTGAATTCTATGAATTTATGGATAACGGCGCTTTGATCGGCGTACCTGATTATGTGCCGCGAGAAATAATTGACGGGCGTGTTCATATCCTGCCAACGGCTTTCGGTGAGTTCGGTGAGGGGTTGCTCAATGTCTCCGAAGTCAAAGGGGGAAAGGCAACTCTTTGTCGCCTGTTCCGTCGCGGCGATGAATACGGTCTGCATGTCATGACGGGTGAGGCCAGGAAGCCCAGAAGCTGGGAAGAGGCCGGCTGGGCGCCTCCCGCCCCGCAATTACCCGGTCTGGAATTTATTTTCGACGGTGATGTGGATGATTTTTTGGGCAGTGTTATGGGACAGCATTATATTATTTCGTATGGTGACACTTCTGAAACGCTCCATGACTTCGCAAAAATCGTGGGCGTTAAAATAATATAATCATTTTAATTTTCGTAAAAGGGAGATTTGCAACAGATGAGTATAACAATATGGAAGAATTTGTCGAACCGTGCTGAGAAAATGCAGGCCGAGGCGTTCACAGGGGTTAAGACCTTAGAGGATTGGGAAAATCAACGTCCTGAAATATACAGACAGTTCATGCATTCATTGGGATTGGAACCTCTGCCGGAAAGATGTGATCTGAATATTCGTGATTATGGAATGTTTAAAGGAGATGGCTTTGAAGCAAGAAAAATCGCTTTCCAGTTTTTCCCGGACTGCTGGAGTTCCGCTTCCATTTACTATCCCGATCCCTCGCCGAAAGGGCCGGCGCCGGGGGTGTTATATGTTTGCGGCCATGCACGAGTCGGAAAACATCATTATCAGGCCCATCCCATCTTATGGGCGCGACGAGGCTATGTTTGTCTGATTGTCGATACAATAGAGCAGAATGATAATCCCGGGGAGCATCACAGCGGTCATAAAGCCCTGACCGAAAAATGGCTGGCGTTGGGATACAGTTCCTCCGGCGGCGAGACGTGGAATACGATGCGGGCTCTTGATGTGCTGGCTGGTGACCCCAATGTGGATGAAGAGCGCCTTGCGGTCACGGGAGTTTCAGGTGGGGGATCGCTCAGCTTTCATATTGCGATGGCTGATGAGCGTATCAAAGCCGTTTCGACGCTTTGTGGTATATCCACCCCTGTCGATGCCATAGCCAACCGCCATGTTTCTCACAACTGCGATTGTTTCTATCCCCATAATCTCTATCAACGTGATACAAGTGAATACGGGGCGCTGATTGCCCCCCGGGCCGCGATGTTCTGTTTTGCTGACCATGACGGACTTTTCCATGCGGAGCAGACAACCGCTCTGACGGAAAGAATCCGTTATATTTATCAACTCTACGGCCAGGAACAGAACTGTGAATTAGTGACATGTCCGGGGTACCACGGCAATCATCCGGAATTTGACGAGGCGACCAACAGATGGTTTGATGGTCATGTTGCCGGAAAGCAGATGCCGGATGCAGAGCGTGGCGAGAAGGAATTCCCTGAAACGGTAACCAGCGTCTTCCAGGGCTGCCCTCCGCAGCCTAATCGGGTTGATCAACTGCCGGAATTGCTGAGCCCGCGCGCAACGCCTCCCTTACCCTTAACAGCAGATGAGTGGCCGGGCGTCCGAAAAAATGCCTTACATAAGCTTAAAAAGGAAACCAATCTCAAGCCCCTGGACGACCGGGATGTCATGAAACTTCAGCTCGACGGGGATTGGTCGTTTGAAAGGCCACCTTTTAATAGATGTTACAGGGGGAAGATAGAAGGCGTTGATGTTTGCATGCAGACCCTTGTGCCGAAAGATAGTAACAAAAAGGTCGTTATGGGCACGGCCAATGATGACGAAGCATTGCAGCATCTTCTTGCCCGAATGCGCTGTGCGATGGAAGGAGGAAATGCTGCATGCGCCGGTTTTGAACCCCGCCTGGCAGGCTATACCTCTCCTGCGAAAGGAACTGTTCCCCAGCCGCCGGGATCATGGCCCATGTCAATGGGAAATTATTACAGGCGGATGATGGCCATAGCGGGCCTGACACCGGTCATGATGACTATACAAGATATTGGGGTGGCGGTGGACTCCCTGGTGGAACTCGAGGAGACTGCCGATTGTGAAGTCTATCTTTATGGACGCGGCGATGCAGGCGTCGCCGCTCTGTATCACAGCCTCTTCGATGAACGTGTCTCCGGCGTGATTCTGGAAGACATCCCGGCCTCTCATTTGGAAGGTGCGCCAATTATCGGCGTGTTGCGGGCCCTGGATATCTACCACGCGCTTGGGCTGATGGCGCCGCGCAGCGTGCGGGTGGTGACACCGGGGCATATCCCCCTCATGTGGCCTGATCGCGTCTATGAGCGTTTAGGTTGTCCGGAACGGTTTGAGATGACGGCTAATCTGCGATACGCTTTCGAAACGGTCGGTTTGCTAAGCTAAACAGAATCTTTGAAAATAATTCAAAGATTTTTCACCCTTCGGTGTCTAATATAACAGGGAAGGGGAAAAATCGATTTCCTGCCCATTTGGGACTACGATAGCGCCCCGGCTTTTGACGGTATCAGAGTGGTCTTTCCTGAAAGTGTCCGGGATATCGGGGAGCAACCCGGCCGCCGGGAGGGTGAGTATCCCCTTAACGGCGGATTTTAGGGCGTTGGCGCCTCGTAGTGCTTAATCATCATCCCACCGGCACAG
>JAGYMJ010000423.1 GCA_018400625.1 Planctomycetota bacterium | reverse complement strand
TAGATATTTTGGTTTCAGAATATACCTGATTTCTACACTCTTATACTTTTTCCTTGTCTTTCCTGTATCAGGAATTCTTACATTCAAGTATGGTCCTGAATGGATGAAAAAAAATAACAACGATCCGCAACGCATTGAAAAGGAAGGCACTGCCATTATCATTGACACACAAATTGACTCTGTTAATCAGCAATTTGACACCAGCAGACCAGGAGCAGCGCAAACACAATTTAACCAAATCAACGGGATTCACTGAGGACTTACAAACGGGGTGCCTGTCGGCGCGGTTCGACTCCGAGGCGCCATAGACAGAAATGTCTGTGTTACTGTACATCGACAATTTTGTGTCGATGTACGATCATTAAGCGGCCTAAATAAGTTTATGGGCGTTTTCGGCAACTTTACGAAACGCCGCGGCATAGCGCTCAATTTCTGCCGGCCGGTCATGCTTGAACCAGGGGATACGGAAGGCGATCTCCTCAATGTTTTCCGAATTTTCAAGAGCACCTTCACCCTGGCGAACATCGCGCTGTCCGAAAGCTAAGGCTGTCGGTTTCCCTTGCCGGAAAATATCCGCTTCATGAAACACCGGATGGACGTGCAGTGGCCTGTTTGCGCCGGGAAAACAGCTCTTAAACCCTTCAGCACGAACAGCTTCACAAAATTTGGCACATGGCAGCCCGCCGAGTTCTTCGGACCGGTACAGGCCAAGCGGGTTGTAACATCCACCCATAGTGGATTCAGAACCTGCGGGCGGACGGTGGGCTTTGATGCCCGGTACATCCTCCAGCAGGTTCCAGAATCGGTTCATGGCGCGCTGAATTTCAGCGATGCGTTCCGGATAGTATCTGAGCTGCACACGTCCCAAGGCCGAACAAAGCTGGTTCATCCTGTGTTTATGGGCGCCGATCGGAATGCCGGCGAACCGGGCCAGTTCACCCCGTGCGCTCTTTTCGGAGTTAGTATTGCGGCTCGGGCCGCCGGTGCGTTCGTAATGGCTGAAGGCGATCGCCCGCTCGTAAAGCGTTTCGTTGTCGGTCAGAAGCATGCCGGCTTCGCCGATGGCAAAGCTTTTTCCCGACATCATGCTCATCGCCGCTATGTCGCCCAGCGAACCGCACGGCCGCCCTTTATATAAAGAGCCGTGGGCGTGCGATACATCCTCGATAATTTTCAGCCGGTGTTTTTGAGCAATCGATTGGATACGGTCCATATCGCATGGGTAGCCTGAATAGTGAACAACGACGACCGCTTTTGTTTTGGGCCCGATTCGGTGTTCGATGTCTTCCGGGTCGATGCACAGGGTATCGGGGTTTATATCGGCGAAGTTGACGGTCGCTCCGAGAGTCAGCGCGGGTGCTGCGCTTGCCCAGTAGGTCATCGAGGGGCAGATAATCTCGTCCCCGGCCCCGACACCGCATGCCCAGAAGGCGCCGAGCAGCGCCGCCGTGCCGTTGCAATAACCGAGTCCAAACCCGACCCCGACCCAATCGGCATATTCACGTTCGAATTTTTGAGTGATGTCGATTTTTGACATTCTGCTGCGGTCACGCAGAACTTCGAGCACCGCCTTTTCGTCTTCTTCGGTTATGATCGGCCATCTGAAGAGTTCAATATCTTCTTCCTCAATCGTTTGTGGTCCGCCTGAAAGAGCTAAAGATATTTCGGAATTGCGCATAAAATCATTTTCTCTGACTGGAGTTTTTCAATCTGTACGATTAGAAAATACTTTTGGATTTGACCGTGAAGGATTTTTTTCCTTCTTTAAATATTCAGTGAATCACGTGGCATCCTACCGTACCTTGTATGGCATCCCCACCGTGCCTGTAAATATTTAGTGAACCCCGTCTCATTTGATCCCCACCGAGCCCTGTGCCGGTGGGATGATGATTAAGCACTACGAGGCGCCAACGCCCTAAACT
>JAGYMJ010000422.1 GCA_018400625.1 Planctomycetota bacterium | reverse complement strand
CAGGCAGGCACAGGGCACGGTGGTGATGAGGGAACGGGGGTCACTGAATATTTACGAGAAAACGACGTACTCCACTGAATACTACGTAAAATCTTATATTTTTTAGTTCAACAGATTTGAGGATTTGAAGATGTCAAATTTGGCGATTAATGGAGGAGAAAAAACGGTGCCGGAGGGGCTCATTAAACCCTGGCCCCCTGTTGACGAAACGGATGAAGAACTCGTCATGGATGCTTTGCACTCGAACAAACAGGCCAGAGGCCCTCATAATAAGGCTTTAGAAGAGGAATTTGCCGAATGGAATGGAAGCAAGCATGCTGTCTTTACCAACAGCGGCACGGCCGCCCTTCATATGGGGCTTGTTGGATGCGGCGTTGGGGCGGGAGACCATGTGCTGGCCCCTGCTTATACCTGGTCGTCCAGTGCAACGTGTATAATGCATCACAACGCTATTCCAGTATTTGTTGACATTGATTTTGATACTATCAACATTGATGTCGACAAAATAGAAGCCGCTATAACCCCGCGCACCAAAGCTATTGTCGTGGTTCACCTGCATGGTCTGGCCGTAAACATGGATAAGGTCATGGCTATAGCGGAAAAGCATGACTTAAAAGTTATCGAAGATGCCTGTCAGGCGCATGGCGCCACTTTCAAGGGGACGAAAGTCGGGAATTTCGGCCATGCCGCCGCTTTTTCGCTGAACCAGAACAAATGCCTCTCTTCGGGGGAAGGCGGTATATTCGTCAGTAATGATGATGAAGTAACAGCAAAGGCCAAACAGCTCTGGAGCTTTGGGGAAACCAGAGCTCCGGAAGAATCCAGAGATTATCATGCCTATGCGTTAGGCTGGATGTACAGGAATAATGAACTTACCGCGGCTTTTGCCCGAGCGCAACTGAAAAAATATCCCTGGTATTTTGAAACGCTCAGGAATAACGGCCATTTGCTCCATGAAAAACTCGAAGGTGTATCCAATTTGATACGTCCTACTGAACCCGAAGGCCACGAGCATAATTGGTATAATTATAACCTCAGACTCGATATGGAGCAGATCGGCGGCGGCGTTGACCCACTGACCTTGCGAGACGCTGTTTTTGCGTCGTTGAAAGCCGAGGGCGTCCCCGTCAGTGTGTGGCAAAAGTTCATTTTGCCCGAGATGACAGTTTTCCAGGCCAAAAATGCCTACGGGGGCGGCTTCCCCTGGTCCATACCGGGCGCCGACGAAGGCGTTGAATACAATCCGGACGATTATCCGGTCGCTAAAAAACATTGCAACAGCTATATAGCCATGGTGCAGGCTTTGAGGGCGCCTAACGGGCCCGAGGTCGTTAATTATATCGCCGATGGTGTTGCGAAAGTCTTTGAAAATATCGATGATATCGATCCTGAAAAAGCTTTTTCGTAAATTTTTAATAAACACTATCTTGAATCCTTCGTCCCCTGTTATCTTGTTTTGATTGTCCGGGGGCGGACAGATAATCTATTATCAATTAATGTTTTCAATTCAATGAAAGGAGAAAGAAGATGAACGAGATAAGAGCAATAGGACAGGCTATAACCTCAACAAATTATGCAACGGACCGACTTTTTAATTTTAATCCGGACAAGGTCAGGGAAATGGCGGAAAGCTTCCTCGCTTCCGGCATCTCAGAAGTCGAAATACCTGAAGCCGTGTTGAATCCCGAAAAAAAATCCGGTGATAAATTTCTGGATGAGGAAACGTTGAAAAAAACGATATCGATGCTGCCTCCTGAAACAAAAGTGATCGCTTCATACATCGGGGCGGGCAAAGCCGGTAAAGATAATGCCCGTTTCCTGGATGATACGAAGAAAAAAATCGACAACCTGATGGCTTTCTTCCCCGAGTTTTCCCGCACCATGCTCCATCCCCCCGGCAGTATCACCGATGGTGATGTTCAGTCCGTCGTTAAAACCTGGGCAGAACTTGCACGTTACGCCGCCGGGAAGAGGCCCGGATTCCAGTGCTGCCTGCATAACCATTACGACGGCAGTTGTGAAAAGGCCGACGACGTGCGGCGTTATCTCGATGCGCTGGGTGAAGAAAATGAACCCGCATTGACCTGGGGGCCGGATACCGGCCATTGTCATGGCATGGGTGATGAATTTCTGCAGATTCTGGATGAATACGCCGGTCTCATCGGCAATCACTTCCACATCAAGGCGCGTGTGGCCGCTTTTGACTCCAAGCACAGCGGTGATGATTATCGGCCGGAACGCGATATATGGAAAAACGAAGCTGAATCCGGTCGCGGTTTGTATGGCGGCTTTGTTAATTGCGCCGACCCGGAGATCGAAACGCCGTTCCATGAGATTTTCGACATCATTCGCAAAAAAGCCAATCCTACCGAACCGGCCGTAACCGGGGCCATAGAGATTGATAACCCCCGTCAGCATCCGCGCCTTGAGGCCATGTGCAGCGTGCTTTACCTGCGCACCGTTCACGGTGTTGACACGGCGATGAAATTGTCGAATGATCAGATCGTCGAACGCGTCTTTAAGGGGTAAGAAGATGCCTCCTTTCACTTTCTCAAGAGGAGGAATTTGGGTAAATCGTTCGTAAATCCGACGGCATTCCCCTACTGTGCCTTGTGCCGGTGTAAGCACTCAGCTAAACCCGTTGATTTGGGGTTCCTACCGCCGGGCTTGTCCTGGTGGAGGAGTATTTATGC
>JAGYMJ010000421.1 GCA_018400625.1 Planctomycetota bacterium | reverse complement strand
GACGCTGCCGGCCGCCGGTGGATATACCGGATTGCGTCAGGACAGCCCGATGCACTACCGATTTTTTCGGAAAGACTCCGAGGGGATCCGCAGCGTGGAAGAAAGACGCCGATCGCGCGGATGGCTGGATGTCAGCGGTCCGGAGCGTGGTATGACGGTGGCGCTGCGCGAGATGTGGCAGGCTTATCCGAAGGCTTTGTCCTTTTCGGACGACACCGGTGACATGACGGCATGGCTGTGGCCGGCCGGCTCGCGGCTGATGGATGTGCGGCGCTATTCGGACTATCCTCACCGGGCGCAGGGTGAAAGCGCCGGCAGGGATAACCACTGGGTGTCAACGCATTACTATGGAGGCGAGGGGGCGCCAAACGATCCGTTCGCCGGGACCGCCCGCACGCATGAACTCTTGCTCTCGTTCCATGCGGGCGAGACGGCAAACCATACCGTGGATGCCGTAAATGCTGATTTCCAGCGCCCCCCTCTCATCTATTCCGGCTATAAACGCTATCGCAAGGCCGGCATCACCGTTCCATTGCCGGACATTGAGCAGTTCCCGAATATTGCGGAAAACCTGGAAAACTTCACCGATTTCTGGTTGTTCCACCAGCGATATTGGAACTGGTACGGCATGTGGAATTACGGTGATTTCCAGCACCGGTTCCGTGGCGGCGGATACGGATGGAAAATCGCACCTGAAAACCTGAAAACCTACCTGGAAACACCGCCCGACGAACGCGGAGGTTTCCGGGACTACGGCGAGCTCATTCGCGACTATTATCCCCAGCAGGATTGGCTCTTCGACAACGGGCGCTGGGGCTGGACAAATACCGAGGGGCTGCCGGGGCTGTATTTCCAGCAGGAATACCTGCGCACCGGACGCCGCGACGTGTTCTTCGCCGGCGAGGCACTGGCCAGGCATGCGCGCGATGTTGTCACACGGCATTCCGGACGCTTTTTCGGCCTGGGCACACGCCACGGGGTTCAGCACTGGAGCGACGGCAATCATGAGGAACGGCAGGTGACCTTTGCCGAATACCGCCTGCATTACTATCTGACCGGAGAAGGCCGCAGTCGTGATGTCATGATCAAAGTGAGCGACGATTACATCCCCGGGAAGCGCAGAACTCCCCGGCGGGCCGACCATAACGCACGAATTTACGGTCTTTTCACCCGCTGGGAGATGACAGGCGACCCGGTTTTCGGCGATTTGATCCGGGACTACCTGCATACGATGATCATCCCCGAGGGATTATGGAGTTACCCCGATTTCCGGCTGCTTGATGATGAAGGCCGAATTACAGATTTGTCGAGCGGTGTGAACACCCGAAGGATGTTCTTCCACAATTTCGGCGCCCTGCATGGTATGATCGAGTATTATCAGGCCACCGGCGACGAAAAACTGCGTGACGCTCTGGTGCGCAGCGCCCGGGCGACACTGCAGCCGGGCGACAGCCTGCAGCAGGGATCGGCATCGCTGGGGCTGCTGGCAGGATTTGCGGCATTGCATGACCAGGAGGACGACCGTTTTCGTGAATTGATCGTGGCCGACATGTCATTGCCTGGAACCGGACCGCGCGACGCCTTCAGGATGGTTTTGCCGGACCCAAAGCACTGGACCGGGGAGACGGCCAGGCTCTCGCGTCAGGTGCCGGTTTGCTGGTTCTACATGGTCAATCTGCCCACCGCAATGGCCGCCATCGGCGAGGAGCCGGACCTTTTCCCCCGGATATGGGCGCGTTTCGAGGCGGCCAACGAACAGTCCCGCCCGGAACAACCCCGGGGTCCTTACCTGCCGCGGCCTTCGTGGCAGGATGAATATGATGCCGCCGAACTGGAGGAATATTTCGCACCGTGGCGTCCGGAAGAGCCATGAGCGCGATCATTCAGTTTTCCACTGTAAGTCTTCAGTGAACCCCGCAGCATCACCACCGGCACACGGCACCGTAGGATGCCACGTGGTTCACTGAATATTGACCTTTATATATACCGAGCCGGGAGGCACGAAGCTTTTAGCGTGGCGTCGATTGAGTTGAAACCGAAAACTCCAGTTCACGCTTTGCGCTCGCACGGCATCTTTGATACAATACATTCTCATAAAGTAACAGCATAAATATCAAAAAGATGAAATGACAAATTATTTTTACCGTCGTCAATCAGGAGAAAAATCTCATGAAAGGTTTATTATCGATAGTAACCAATAGGACTTTTTCGGCCTTAACTCTGGCTGTTATGCTTTCCATATTCCTTCCGCCCGTTTCAGACGGCCAGGAAAGCATGGAACCACCGATGATTGTGGAAAACGGACGGGCAAGAGCCCAAATCATCATCAGCAGTGACCCGCCCCGCCGTACACAACTGGCCGCCGAGGAGCTGCGGGATTATATCAAAAAGATCTCGGGTACGGAATTCTCTATAGGCACCGAGACGCAAGAAGATTACCCCGTGAACATCTACATTGGCGAGAGTGAATTCACGGATGAATTGGGGATTTCGGCTGAAGGGCTGGAATATGGCGCGTTTAAGATGATCTCAGGTGAGAATTGGCTCGCTTTGCTGGGACATGATCGGGATTATGTGCCGAATGAACCGTGGGCACGTCGCAGGTCGCAGCAAGACGCCGTGCAGGAGGAGTGGGAGGAGAAGGCCGGCGGCCGTTGGATCAGTCCCATGAGAAGCGTGTGGCGCTCCCGCCATCGCTTGACCTGGGCGCACGACAGCGGCGGTTCTTTTAATGCCGTGTCCGAATTCCTGCGGCATCTCGGGGTGCGGTGGTACATGCCCGGAGAGTTGGGGAAAGTCGTACCGGAAATGGATTCTATTCGCCTGCCCGAACTGAACGAGACAGTAAAACCTGATTACCCGCTTCGCTTTTGGCATGGTGCTTTTTTTGCCTACCAGCCGGAAGAAGTCATGTGGGAACTGCGCCTTGGGATGAATTCCGGCTACGAGGTGCTGGGGGCGGGCATGCACGTGCATGGCATGCGCCTTATTCTGGGGCATGAGAAGATGCAGGAAGAAAACCCCGAATTTTTCGCGCTGCGAGGTGGTCAACGGGATACCGAGACCCGCGGCACCGGCCATGCCTGTTTTTCTTCCGAGGGACTGACCCGTGAAGCGGTGAAATTTGCACGGGCCGTTTTTGACATTTATGACGAACCGGCGGTCTCGCTCTGGCCTCAGGATGGATTGCGGCGCTGCGAGTGTGAGTTGTGTGAAGGGAAGTCGAATTCCGAGCTGGTCTGGGGCTTCATCGACCGTGTGGCGCGCGAGGTGTACGAGACGCATCCCGATCATCTGATCACGGGAGGGGCCTATGCCCAGTACAGAAAACCTCCTGAAAATGTTGACCAATTCAGTCCTAACGTAGCAGTTTTTATCTGTAACGTGGGCCGTCCACGATTTGACGATGATGAGGCCTGGGCCGAATATTGGGAATTAATACAAGGCTGGAAAGAAAAATTGGCGCCCGGCCGCATCATCAGGAACGAAAACAACCGCTATTCCGGCGGATCGCACCCTGTGGTTTTTCCTATCATACATCCGCATGCTATGGCGCGTGACCTGAGAGAAATGAAAGGTATATCGCTCGGTGACTGGAACGAACAGGCCCGGTCAAATTTTGGGCAGCCCGGTAAAACTTTCCGTACCGCACCGGGACTGGATCACCTGACCATATATGTCAATGCCCGCTTCTTGTGGGACGCCGATCAGGACCTGGAAGTGCTGCTGGATGAGTATTACGAGAAATTCTACGGGCCGGCGAGTGCGGCTGTGCGTGAGGCTTTTGAGTATGCCGAAGCCAATTATCAAAGAGATCGGAGACCGCGGGCCGGTTTCATTGATGTGCAGAAGCGCCTTGAATTTGTGGAACTTCTCCATGAGGCCAAAGATGTTGCCGGAGATACGGTTTATGGCGAGCGTATCGAGCTGATTCTGAGTGAACTCCAGCCGATTGAGGAACTGCGCGATGATGTTGCTATGGCGGAGAAAAGAGATGATGTGCCGGTTTACTCTGCAACCCTCAACAAGCGGGGCGGAAAATGGGGGGATTCGCGGGACACTTTCGTGCTCGACGGCCGAATCGATGAGCCGTTCTGGACGGCATGGCGCAGCGGAGGTGCGCTCCGTGACTCAGCCAGCGGCAACAAGCCGGAGTATCGGACAGTTTTTTGGACGCGATGGTATGAGGGGAAGATATATTTTGGTTTGCGGTGTTATGAGGATATGGAGGAACCGCTCAATATCACCACCAGAGAGGATGGAGATACCGCCATACTGGAAGGTGACCATGTGGAAATATTGCTTGAAACAAGCTATCATTCCTATTACAGACTGGCGGTCAATCCGGCGGGTAATCTACTTGACATGGATATGGGGGCCGATGAAAACAATCAGCATCGCTGGATGTCCAATGCCGAGGTAGCGACATATAAAGGGGAGGATTACTGGTCGGTCGAGGTGTGCATACCTGTTTTAGGAGAACAGGAGGGGGGGATGGACCCGTATCATTATGTCGTGGGACGTGCCCCGTCACATGTGCGTTCCCGGGCTCATCCCTGGTATTTTAACGTCGGGCGTATCCGGATCAGAGACGGAGAGAGGGAAGTATCGGCCTATTCGCCAACGGGCGACAAAAATCTCCACAATGTTTACAAATTCGCCGAGATGTATACGCGCGATTGAGGGAGGCTCTGATAAGGCCCGGGCTCAACCGCGAACGCTGGGGGAACCGAAGCAATTATATCTGGAACGGGCTGATCGAAACCCCGTCCGACCTTCCCGGAGCGCCCAACGAGTGGTCGTTGTATTCAACGGAAGGGTATTACGAAGGCGCCCACTGCCGAACCCGGCGTTTCACCGTCCGACTGGACGGCTTTGTTTCGGTCAACGCCCCGCTCAACGGCGGAGAATTGCTGACCCCGACAATCCGATTCAACGGAAGCCGCCTGTTGTTGAACATTGCCACATCGGCTGCCGGTTCGATCCGCGTGGAAATACAGCATCCCGACGGACGGCCGATCGAGGGGTTCAATGTTTCGGACAGTGAAATCCTATGGGGCGACACGATCGAGCACGTGGTGTGTTGGAACGAGAACCCCGATATTGGCAGATTATCCGGTCAACCGGTGCGCTTGCGTTTTGTTATGGCCGACGCGGATTTGTACAGTTTGCGGTTCGCGTCAGAACCTTAAGCAGAATCGTCGAGTGGGGAGTATTTTAGGTAAACTTACCTTATCAATTTATTTATATTAAATGGTTGTGTTTTGGAAAAGTGGGAAATATATCCCCAGCCGCACCTTCTTTCACATCCCCACCGTGCCTTGTGCCGGTGGAATGA
>JAGYMJ010000420.1 GCA_018400625.1 Planctomycetota bacterium | reverse complement strand
ATACGGTGGAGTAATGCGACGGCCCTGTCAATCCCTTTACGCTTCCAATTGGCCCCAACCGCAATACAGACAAAATCGTCTTCCGTTAACCCGAGTTCGCTCCGCACCTCTTCTCGTAAGGATTCTCTCACTTCAGGAGAAAATATCGAGGTATCGATGCCATTATATATCACGGCTATTCTTTCGGGGTCAACGTGAAAATATTTTATCACCTCCTCCTGCATGGAGAGGGAATTGACGATGATACGTTTCGGCGGCATCTGCATGAGCTTCTTCTGCAAGCGCATCTTCACCCGATTTTTCAGAGATAATCGATCATAAATGCTGCCGTATCCATCCAATTCGGCCCGGGCCACGCCGGCCCCCGCACGATATATATCCCCGAAAGTTACGTATTCCGTTGAGAAAACGACATCGAAATCGCGTCTGCAATGGCTTATCGCGGCGACGGCATTCTTATTGAAACTTAAATAACGCATCCACTGGGGAAATCGGACGTAACGAACTTCCACGCCCTTGACATCTTCACACTCAAGAATATCGTCGTCGAATGCGCCGGAGAAAACTGTTATATCAAAATCGTTCTCGCTTAAGCCCCGAACCAGACGCTTCAGATAACGCTCATGCCCGCCCCGCTCTGCAGTCAGATACCGGCATACAAGTGCGATTTCCATTATTATTTATCTTCCTTTAAAATTGCTATTTCACCATCAGCCTCAATACACCCTCAAGCGCTCCCGTAATTTTTTGAGGTTAGCCACGTCCTCCCCATTATATTTTAACAGCAGGTCTAAAGCCGTCTCATCCCCATCATCAACATAGCGAAACCACCATCTTACAGCATCGAAACCGTCAACGTCGGGCAGTTCTCTGGGGATACCGAGGTGTTTTTCCACCCGCTTCAACCCCCCTTTCAGATTTTTTCTCCAACAAAAATACATCAGGTCCACATGCGTATAGAGATTTTCGATATCAAAATTGAGTTTATATTTTATAAAGGGTAAATCAAAACGCTTCCCATTGTAAGTATATAAACATTTAACGCCCTTCAATGCCTCTGAAAGCGCCTCAGAACTTACCTCCTCGCCGACCAACTGATATACCTTGAGTTCCTGTTCAACCTCCTCCTCAATCGCCATCCCTATAACCGTTATATCCGCCCTTTTTTTACTCAAACCGGTCGTTTCTATATCCATATAGGCGCGCTTAATCATATCAGCATATCCTCGGCAATTGCTCGCCGCTCAACATCTGCAGCAGACGATGCGTGCCGAACGCAGTCTCTGCAACTAACTTACCTGCATACTTTTCGGAAACTTCACCGATAATCACACTTTCACCGCCTGAAATACTGCCCGAAAGCTTTTCAATAACCTTTCCGGAATGGCCCGCATCGACAACGGCGGCTATACGCCCTTCACAAGCGAGATAATAAGGGTCTATACCCAGCAGCTCCGATATCGACCTCACCCCATCTCTGACCGGAACTCCGCTCTCCTGCAGTATTATACCAACGTCTTTATCAGCAACGGCTTCATTGAGCACGGTGGCCAACCCCCCGCGCGTGACATCCCGCATAAAACTTACTCTTGCAGAATTCTCCAATATGATGCGTGCGGATTCAGTTACCGGAGCGCAATCGCTCTGAACATTGCTCTCCATATTCAGCCCCTCCCTGCAAGCCATCACCGCCGCTCCATGATCGCCCACCGGCCCGGTAACCAGGACTTTATCCCCGGAGCATATCTCCCCATCAGGAACTGAGGCTTCTTTCGGGTAAAGACCAATTCCCGAAGTGTTTATATATATTTTATCAACTTTCCCCGGGGGGAGGACCTTGGTATCGCCCGTTACCACATCAACGCCCGCCGCTTCTGCGGCTTCGGACATCGAAAATAAAATCTTGTCAAGTTCGCTCTGTGGAAAGCCCGTTTCAAGAATCAATCCACACGAAATAAAACGCGGCAGACTGCCGGATACGGCCAGATCATTGACTGTTCCATAAACCGCCAGCTTGCCGATATCCCCGCCGGAGAAAAAAACAGGGTCCACAACATAGCTGTCGGTAGTGAACGCTGCTCGACAGCCATGCAAGTCAACAGAAGCGCTGTCGGGCAGATTTTCCAGAAGAGGGGAATCAAAGTATCGACGAATGGTGCCGGCAATTAAGTCATGAGTGAGCTTGCCGCCGCTGCCATGTGAGAGCTTAATTCTTTTCATTGTATTACCTTCAATCATTCATATTGGAGTATGTCGTCTTACCGGCAAAACATACGGAATACTGTCAGTCCGACAATTTCTGATATTTATAATAAGCAGCGCAGGCCCCTTCGGAAGACACCATGCATGGTCCGACCGGTTTCTCGGGATGGCATCCTTTGGCGAAAAGCGGACACTCCGGTGGTTTCAAAACCCCCCGCAGCACCTCTCCACAACGGCATTTCGGATCACCCGCTGTCTGGTCATGCGGGTCCGGCCCCGGGACTCTGTAATCCGCCCATGAATCGCGTATTTCCAACCCGCTGCCTTCTATACATCCTATCCCGCGCCAATTGCCGGCACAAGTTTCAAACACACGCATCATTAATTTTTTCGCCTTCTCATTCCCGGTTTCACGCACCGCCCGCCCGTATTGATTGTCAACAAAAAAACTTGTTTTACAACATTGTTCGGTCAAGGATAATATCCCGTTCAGGATGTCAACCGGCTCAAAACCCGTAACACAGCAGGCCACATCAAATTCATCGGCCAGAAAGTCATATGGTCCTGTGCCGATGATCGTGGAAACATGGCCGGGTAAAATGAACCCGTCTATGGACACTTCTTCAACTCCCACAAGTGCCCTTAATGCCCGGGGCATGGTTTTATGCGCCGACATGACCCGAAATAAGGCTCCGGGTTTTTGGGACGCTATCTCCAGAGTAGCTGCAACCGTCGGGGCTGTCGTTTCAAACCCCACCCCCAAAAACAGCACTTCTTCACCAGCCTCTTGTTCAGCAATTCTTAGCGCATCCAGGGGCGAATAAACTATCCGCACATCCAACCCCAACGCGGCAGCATCCTCCAGACTCATCTCTGAGCCGGGCACGCGATACAAGTCCCCAAAACTTGTTAATATCCCCCCGGATTCCCGTCCCCATTCAATGGCCGCGTCAATGTACTGCGGCGGTGTGACACAAACAGGACATCCCGGTCCGCTGATGAGTTCGATATTCGCGGGCAGCAGTGATGGGAGACCAAAACGATGTATCGCCATCGTATGCCCGCCGCAGACCTCCATCAGACGTATCCGCCGGTCTAAACCGCCGGCGAGGTCATTTATTTTACGCCCCAGTTCTGCTACCTGGGCAGGATTCCGATAATTATCGAGATACTCGAAGCTCACTTTTCTCCTTATTCGCTGTTGGCTGCAAGATTATATTAACTTCACGTCCCCGCCGGGATTGTCCCGCTGGAACGCCGGATCAAGACTTCGCGTCCCCGCCGGGCTCGTCCCGCTGGAACGACAGATCAAGCTCCGCGTCCCCGCCGGGCTTGTCCCGGTGGAACGACAGATCAAGACTTCGCTCAAATCCCCAAATCCGCCATCTCATCCCAAATCCGAAGGGTCTTTTCCGCCTCTTCAGGATCGATCTTTTGAATGGCAAAACCGGCGTGCAAAAGCACGTAATCACCGGGTTGAGGGTCCTCAACAATCCTGAGATCGACATCACGACGAGTCCCTGAGATATCCACCACCCCCATCTCTTCGTTAACCTCCACAAGTTGAACCGGCACCGCCAGACACATTCAATCTTCTCCCAAAAAAACTAAAGATTTTTTCTGAAACGTCAAAACAACTCCGGCTGGTTCTTTTCAGCCGGCACATCACAACCATCCAACATCGCAGCAAATTCAGCCCCTGACGGCATATTGTTAACTGAAAGGTTGTACGCGCCCCGTTTAATCAGCAGTTCGGCCCCCTTTTTATGCGCAAAGTCTTTCCGATATGTGGACACGAATAGAGGTTTATGCATCTGCAGAGCCGTCGTTGCACTATGCCAGGTTCCGCCGCGGTTACGCGGTTCAAACGCCGCCACACCATGGCTCAGGGCAATGATCATCTTATTGCGGATAAGAGCGTTTCTTGTCTTCCAGCCGGAGAAAGGTGAAAACGGCGAAACCACGCACCACTTCCCATCATCTAATTTATGAACCAGACTCTTATCCCATTGGTATTTTAATATACCCAAAGGCGGCAGGATTACGGTGCCGCCCCCCACCTCCAGAGCACCGGAATGGCCGCAGGTATCTATCCCCCTGGCCGCCCCGCTGACAATAGTCCACCCATTTTGCGCCAAATCGGTTGAAAAACAGTACGCCGCCTTTGCCGCCGGCCTTGAAGGACGCCTCGAGCCAACTATGCCGATGCATTTGTCTTGCATTAGACCGACGGCGCCGAATGCAAACAGTACAGGTGGGGACTCATGTCCTAAAAATTGCGTAAAATCCGCCGGATATGCCGGTTCAACGTCGAATATGACCTCCCCGCCCCTATCCTCAATCTGATCAATGACCTGTTCGCCATATTCCATGGGGAATTCCATACGCGCCAGCCGCTTTGACGTCTGTTCGTTGATACCGGCCTCCCGCTGAAATTCAAAAGCGGTGAATCGAGCTATATCGGAAATATCTGTACCATATTCAAGGCATAACCTTGAAATTCTGCGCAGTGACGCCGCACCAACATGCTCCCGGCACGCAGCAGCGACAAGATAAGATTTTTCAGTACCGCTATAATGTCTCAAAACAAACCCTCATATCTCCAATCAAATCAATTCAATGCAATTCAGGTAAATATTCAGTGAACCACGTGGCATCCTACCGTACCCTGTGTAGCATCCCCGCCGTGCCTTGTGCCGG
>JAGYMJ010000419.1 GCA_018400625.1 Planctomycetota bacterium | reverse complement strand
CCGGCACAGGGCACGGTGGTGATCAAGTGAGACGGGGTTCACTGAATATTTCAGTGGAGGAGTATTTATGCACTACAATAACTATGGCAATCCCCGGCCTCTCCCGCCGCGTTTCTGCCCGGGAAACGGGATAAGCCATTAGGAGATACCCCAAGCTTAGTTGACAAAGTCGGCATGACAAGATAATATATATAAAACTTAAGCAAAAATAAATTTCGAGTCTTGCTAATTTTAATAAATGGAGTTGAGTATGACAAAGATTAAAAAGGTTTTTCTAATCCTCAGCCTGATCTTTATCAGCGTTTTTTTCATAGGTTGCAGAGCTATGGAATATAATAGTCCAAGACGTACAAGGCGGCGCCAAAATACGGTTAAAAAAGACCTGGGCCACCTTTCTGATGACATCGATTGGCTGCTGGGATTGGACAGACCGTCCAGGCTTTATGATCAAAGCCTTCGATAAAGCTTTAAGTGATGTTATGGGCTCTCCATTTTGATTTTTCACTTGATTATGAGGCTTACCGATGAATAACCCCAAAGACAATTCACGTTTGGAGTCTGCAAATAAAACCCCAAAGAAAGGCAGTTTTTCCCGCTTACTAACAGGCTGTCTCTTAGCCGTTTCCGCCGCTGTGCTCATGTGTGTGCTGGCATTAATCGCCGTCGTGGGCTTTATGATCGCCGGAACCGCCCTTGGAACGACAAGTGCGCCACGAACTGCTCAAGCAGTGCCTCTCCGGGATATTCACCTTGCCGGACCGTCAAAAGGCCCGGCCATAGCTGTTATAGACGTGGAGGGGATGATCTATGGGAGCTCTTTCCCGCAAAGCGAGTTGTCTCCCGTATCCATTATATCGGCAAAATTGGACAGAGCAAGGCGCGACCCCGAGGTGAAAGGGGTTCTTTTGATGGTTGATAGCCCCGGCGGCAGTGTTACCGGGGCCGATATCCTTTACGATCAAATGAGAAAACTGAAGGAAGCCCCCGAGGGTAAACCGGTCGTCGCCTCTGTCCTTAATATTGCAGCTTCCGGTGCCTACTATGGAATATGCGGTGTTGATAAAATAATGGCCCATCCGACTTCTCTGACGGGCAGCATCGGTGTATTAATGCCGCTGTATGATGCAACGGAACTGATGCAAAAAATTGGAATAAAGGAGGAAAGTATCCTTTCGGGTGATTATAAAGATACCGGGTCGCCCTTTTCCGACAGGGGGGAAGATGTTAAAAAGCGGCAACGGGATATGCTGAAAAGTATTGTCGAAAAAATGCACTCACAATTTGTCGAAACGGTTGCTGACGGACGCGGGCTTGATCGAGAACAAGTAGCGGAGGTTGCCGACGGACGCATTTTTACGGCAAAAGAAGCTGAAGAGTTGAAGTTTATCGATGCTATCGGTTATGAAAGTGATGCTGTTGAGGCTCTAAGCAATATTATCGATGTTCAATATCCCCGAATCGTTCAATACCGAAGAGAAGTCTCCTTAGGCGCCTTGGTGAGTACACTCTTGAGAGCCCGAAGCGATTTCTCGGGTCTGGAAGCGATCTTTACCGACAAGCCGCCGTTGAATCCGCGTCCGATGTATCTCTGGACAGGTGAAGCGCTGGAATAGGACAAATAAGAGTATCTTCGTCAGTGTTCAGAAAACCCCCCTCTGTTACCACCGGACTGTTCCGCTGGGACAATATTTTGCACCACATAGCTGACTAAACGTGAGTATTCAGTGAAACACGTGGCATCCGTAAATATTCAGTGAACCCCGCCTCACTTGATCCCCACCGTGCCCTGTGCCGGTGGGATGATGATTAAGCACTACGA
>JAGYMJ010000418.1 GCA_018400625.1 Planctomycetota bacterium | reverse complement strand
GGGGCCGGGCTGGGCGGAGACACGGCTACGGTCTGAGAAATCGATACGTAGCTCTGAATCATCATCCCACCGGCACAACAAGGCACAGCGCTGATGCTGCGGGGTTGACTGAGGATTTACTTCAGCGCCGGGACCCTTTACATTCAACCGCGGATTTTTGCAACGAAGCATCAGTAATCGATATAAACCGTTTTTGTGCGACTGAATTCATCAATACCCTCTATGCCGCCTTCACGGCCGATGCCGCTCTCCTTCACTCCGCCGAACGGGAGCTGAGCTTCAACGGCTCCGGGCGGATTGTTGACCACCACAATTCCGGAGGCGAGCTCGTTAGTGCCTCTGAAAGCTTCCTGGAGATCGCTTGTATATATGGATGAGGAAAGCCCGTAAGGGACATCATTGGCTATTTCAATCGCTTCATCTAAACAGGAGCATTTGAAGAGGCAAAGCACGGGACCGAAGACCTCTTCCTGTGCGATTTGCATATCCGTGCGGAGGTTGTCCAGGACCGTAGGGGCGTAGAAATTCGGCCCGATTTCCGGCAAACTCTTGCCGCCGCAGAGTATTCTTGCCCCATCCTTTACAGCATTCTTAACGTATCCATGAACGATATCGACCTGTTTCTGGTTTATCAGCGGTCCCATATCGGTACCGGAATCAAGGCCGCTTCCGACTTTTAACGCCTTTGAATCTTCAACCAAAGCGGTTTTGAAATCATCAAATATATCCTCGTGGACAATCACCCTGCTCGTTGCCGTGCAACGCTGTCCGGCAACCCCGAAAGCTCCATTGACTGTATCTTTTACTGCGGATTGGACATTTGCCGACGGCATAATCAACGCAGGATTTTTTCCGCCAAGTTCAAGGGACACTTCTTTGATGCCGGCGGAGTTGCGGATTTTTCGCCCAATGCTGGTCGAGCCCGTAAAGCTGATCACATCGACCGCATCGTGGCCGACAATATGATCCCCGACGGTTGAACCTTTACCGGGTATGAAGTTGAGAACCCCTTTGGGAAAGATATCTACGCCGTAAGAGACCAGGGCGCCTGCGGTGAGCGGGGCTTCACTTGAAGGTTTCACGACAACGGTGTTCCCACACAGGAGCGCCGGAGCCATTTTCCAGAACAATATACTGCCCGGGAAATTCCATGGGGTGAGAAGTCCTGCAACACCATATGCGCAGCGTTGAGTGTATGCCAGCCGGTTTTTTCTGGTGGAAGGGGCCACATAGCCGAAATAACGCTTACCTTCTCCGACCAGATAGTCAACAAGGTTGAGAGCATCTTCGATCTCGCCATCGGACTCCTCAAGGGTTTTTCCAACTTCACGTGTAACCAGCTCTGACAGAGCGTTTCGCTCTTTGCGCAATCGATAGAGATACTGACGCAGCAATTCAGCCCGATAGGTTATGTTGGTGGTCGTCCAGTCATGAAAAGCATCGCGTGCTGATCGTATGGCTTTCTCGGTATCTTCGATACCGCCCATCTGCACGCTGCCGATCACTTCACCGTTGGCAGGATTATAAGAATTAAAAGTCTCGCCTGATGACGCTTCCGTCCACTTGCCGTTTATGAAAAGATTCTGCATGTTGCGCCCCGTAAGTTAAACCGCAAATATTTTAACCGGTACACAGATGAACCATTGTAAGGTAGATATCTTTCTTTGTCAAAAAGATCGTAAATATTCAGTGAACCCCGTTGTTTCATCACCACCGTGCCCTGTGCCGGT
>JAGYMJ010000417.1 GCA_018400625.1 Planctomycetota bacterium | reverse complement strand
AATACTCCTCCACCGGGACAAGCCCGGCGGTAGGAACCCCCAATCAACGTGCTTCACTGAATATTCACCGCTAATTAAGCGGGACACCACCCCATCCTCTATGAGCGGAGATATCGTGGATTATGCAACAGGCTCACATGCCGTTTCTTCCTTTACTAATTTCTCCAGCATCATTTCTTTGTCATGTTCCTGCAGCCGGGCGATCATTTCGTCAAGGTCTCCCATCAGTACCTTATCGACCCCGAATACGTCCATGTTTACACGGTGGTCGGTGACACGGTCCTGAGGAATATTGTAGGTTCTTATCCGTTCGTTGCGATCACCGCTGCCGATCTGGTCGCGTCGGAGTTCATCACGTTCCTTTTTTTGTTTTTCCAGTTTGATGTCATACAATTTGGTACGCAGCAGCTCGAGGGCCTGTTTTCGATTTTTATGCTGAGATTTTTCTTCCTGGCATTTGACCGCTATGCCGGTGGGTTTATGTGTAATTCTCACACAAGAATTGACTTTATTCACGCTCTGACCTCCGGGTCCCTGGGAGCGCATGCACTCAAATTCAAGGTCGTCGGGATTCAACTCGACATCAACCTGTTTCGCCTGGGGGAGCACGGCAACGGTAGCGAGGCTCGTATGGATACGGCCCTGCGATTCGGTTTCAGGCACTCTCTGCACCCTGTGGCCTCCGCTTTCATATTGGAGGTGCTGCCAGACATTTTTCCCTTTTATTTCGATGGTGATATGTTTTATTCCGCCGAGATCGGTCAGGCTCCGATCCATGACGCGCACCTTCCAGCCTTTTTTTTGGGCGTAATAGGTGTACATGCGGAGCAGGTCCGAAGCAAAGAGCGAGGCTTCCTGACCGCCGGCTCCGCTGCGTATTTCCATCATGACATTACGGCTTTTATGCTCGAGGTCGGAACATAACAGGCCGACGGCATCATCATAGACTTCTTTTTCTTTCTGCAAAGCCTTTTCCAGCTCCTTTGCCGCAAAATCCTGCATCTCAGGGTCTTCACCAGCATCTTTTGCAAATTCCTTCGCCTCTTTTTTTTCGCTTTCGGCTTTAATAAGCTCATCGTAAACATGTTGAAAAATATTGAGTTCACCATGTTCACGCGCGACTTCTGCATATTGACCGCTTTTAGATGCAAGTTCGGGGTCGGAAAGCATTGCTTCAAGCTCGTGTCGGCGTTCAACCTTATCACTCAAAGCTTTCTTTAGGCTTTCTTTAACTTTTTCGCTGAGTTCGGTTGGCATTATTCCTTTTTGTCGGCAAGAGCTTCTTTCTTCTCTTCGAGAGTTTTGCCCCAGCGACGGTTAAATTTCTCGACTCTGCCGGCGCTATCGAGGAATTTTTGTTTTCCGGTATAAAAAGGATGGCATTTTGAACAGATTTCAACTCTTATCGCGGGAACGGTAGCCTTGGTCGTGAATTCTTCTCCGCAGCCACATTTTACCTGGCATTCGACATATTCCGGATGGATATCACTTTTCATTTTTTTACCTCTGATTTTTGAGTTATTTTTTTCAATAACGTGATACAGTTAAATATTTAATAATTAACGTAAATATTCAGTGAAGCGCGTCCTTAAATATTCAGTGAACCCCGTTGCCTCATCACCACCGTGCCCTGTGCCGG
>JAGYMJ010000416.1 GCA_018400625.1 Planctomycetota bacterium | reverse complement strand
AAAAAAGGAAAAAACTGGTATATAGATTATTATTACAAGGGCAAACGGAAGAGGAAGAAAGTAGGTCCTTCCAAGAAGCTTGCCCAGCAGGTGCTGAAAGACGTCCAGGTTAAAATCGCCAAAGGCGAATACCTGGGCGTTTATGATGAAAAGAAAGTTACCTTCGAAGAAATGGCCGAGCAGTACCTGTCTTATTCTAAAACCAATAAGGCCCCTTCCTCATACGAGAGAGATCGCTACAGTGTCAAGCAGCTTCTTTTTGCTTTCAAGGGAAAATATATTTTTGAAATAACGCCGAGCATGATTGAAAGTTACAAGGCGGAGAGGTTGAAGGAAGTAACACCGGCGACAATAAACCGGGAACTTTCCTGTCTTAAACATATGTATACGGTAGCTATGGATTGGGGATATCTGCAGGATAGCCCCGCAAAACCGGTGAAAAAATTGAAAGAACCTCCCGGGCGTCTCAGGTATTTGAGTCCGGAGGAGGCTTCTGCACTTATTGAAGCTTGCCCGGAACATATCCGGCCTATAGTGATTACCGCTTTGAACACGGGAATGAGAAGAGGAGAGATACTGGGGCTCAGATGGTCGCAGATCGATCTGGAGAACAGGAAAATAAGACTTACGGATACTAAAAACAACGAATCGAGGATAGTGCCGATTAACGGGACTCTGTATGAGTTGTTGACCATTTTGACCGCAAGTGCAAGCAGTGATTACGTGTTTTCAGACGGGAACGGCAAACGCCGGAAGGACATTCGGGGCGGATTCAAGTCGGCTCTGAAGAAGGCCGGGATAGAGAATTTCAGGTTCCATGATCTGCGGCATACATTCGGTTCTCATATGGTGATGCAGGGTGTTGATTTGAAGACGGTGCAGCAGATAATGGGGCACAAGGAGATAAGGATGACGATGCGTTACGCCCATCTTGCACCGCAGCATGTTCTGGAAACGGTGCAGAAATTGGATAACGTATGGACACCATATGGACACCGAAAGAATTTTACTGATTCCAAAAATAAAAAGCAAGACGCGTAAAAACTTGTAGAGCAGGCTGATAGCAAAAGGCGGGCGAGTGGCGGAATGGCAGACGCTCTGGACTTAAAATCCAGTGGTCTACAAAAGGCCGTGGGGGTTCGAGTCCCCCCTCGCCCACCAATTAGTCTTTGAAACTGCGTATAGATGTCGATTTCTCGAGGAGAAATGAGTCAATGAACAAGTTCATCCGTTATCTTATTCCTTACGCGTAAATTGCGTTATTAGCTCGCGATGTTGTGGATATAATGATATAAGCTCTTCTCGCCTCCCCAATTCAAAATCATCGAAACCAAATCCAGGTGCAACGGTCGTTCCGGTTAATGTATAATCACCCGGTTCTATTACCCGAATGCCGAACCATACGTCACGCGGTATGAGTATTTGAGGTCTTTCCCCCGCAGGTATGTCGTTGCCCAAAACCACTTTTCCCACCTGTCCGTTCGGATATAACATGGCAATAAGTGCCGGAGCGCCAAGGTAGAAGTGAACCAGTTCATCACTTATCAATCGGTGCATCGCAGAGAAAGTATCTTTTGTTATGAGATAATATATGGAGGTTGCAAAACTTTTATTGCTCGTATAACGATCTGGAAGCGCCTGAGAAGGTGTTTTTTCTTCACTTCGATATATTTCACGAAAGAACCCTCCCTCTGGATGGGAAACCAACCCTAATTTCCCCGCTATTTGCTCGGCTGATAAATTCAAATTCATCCTCCTCCTCTTCTTCCCCATTGATTGTTTTTAAATAAAAAAGCTTGTGCTATATGCCTTGACAGACGTCCTCGACTGATATATTATTTATATAGTTCTTTCTATCTACAAAGCGTTTGGTAAATATTCAGTAAACCCCGTTGCCTCATCACCACCGTGCCCTGTGCCGG
>JAGYMJ010000415.1 GCA_018400625.1 Planctomycetota bacterium | reverse complement strand
GGGGCGGGCAGGGCGCATTAACTACGGTCTTTAAGTTTTAGACTTAGCACTGAATCTTCATTCCACCGGCGCAAGGCACGGTGGGGATGACACGGTGCTCACTGTCATTTATTTGATATCTGATGCTTTGAATTTGGGATTTCAGACTTCAATACTTTATGCTAACTTGTGCAGCTAAGCACGGTAACCTTTACTCTCCAAGTATCATCGGTTATGTCGTTTAAGATGTCTTTGAGCTTCCTTCATTTCCTGTCGTTCAATCAATTTTTTTCTTTTGTCTTCTTTCTTCTTCTGGCGGGCCAACCCCAATTTTACCTTTGCCCAGCCGCGCTTAAAATATATTTGCAGGGGGATCAGCGTATAACCCCTCTGAGTGCATTGGGATATAATATAGCTTATCTCATCTTTATGCAAAAGGAGTTTTCTGATGCGGTCAGGGTCGGGGGCGTCTATCGTGGCCTGTTTATAAGGTGGGATATGCATTCCTATAAGAAAGATTTCATCATTGAGGGGGCGCGCATAAGATTCCTGCAGGCTGCAGCCGTGCTCCCTGAGGCTTTTCACCTCGGCCCCTTTTAAGGATATACCCGCTTCATACTTTTCTTCGATAATATATTCGTGAAAAGCCTTCCTGTTGGTTGATATTTTTTTCACCATCGGGTTCCTCGAGAGGATAAAAAAAGCAGTGGGACTTTAAACTTCGATGCCCACTGCTTTATTTACGGGTATGAAAAGATGTTAATCTTTCTATTACTCTTCTTCGTCTTTGACTTCATAATCGGCATCGACGACATTTTCATCTTCTTCACCGCTCTCTTCGGCGGCATCATGCGGTTGGCCCTGAGCCTGCTGGCTTGCTCCTTCGGGCCCCGCTTGCTCGGCTTTTGTCTGTTCATAAACGACTTCACCAAGCTTATAGGAAGCTTTTTGAAGCTTCTCGATCTTGCTATCGATGTCGTCCTTGTCTTCGCCTTTGGCACTCTCCTTGAGTTCGTTGACAGCGTCCTCAATCGCCTTCTTATCGTCTTCACTCAGCTTATCGCCATGTTCTTCCAATGTTTGTTCCGTGGAATAAGCCAACTGATCGGCGCGGTTGCGGGCTTCAATCAACTCACGTTGGTTTTTATCTTCTTCGGCATGTTCTTCGGCGTCTTTCTGCATCTTCTTGATCTCTTCGTCGGTCAGCCCGGAGTCGCTTTTGATCTCTATCTGCTGTTCTTTCCCCGTGCCTTTATCGACGGCTTTGACATTAAGTATGCCGTTGACATCAATGTCGAAGCTGACTTCGATCTGGGGTGTTCCTCTTGGCGCAGGGGGGAGACCGGTAAGCTGAAAACGCCCGAGAGTTCGATTATCCCGCGCCATCTCACGTTCACCCTGCAATACATGTATTTCCACGCTGGTCTGCCCGTCCGCCGCCGTGCTGAAAATCTCCTCCTTGCTCGTGGGGATGGGCGTGTTGCGTTCGATGAGTTTTGTCATGACCCCTCCTAACGTCTCGATTCCCAAAGAAAGGGGGGTAACATCGACAAGCGCAACATCTTCGACTTCACCGCTGAGCACACCGCCCTGAATAGCGGCACCGATAGCTACGACTTCATCGGGATTCACGCCTTTATGCGGTTCTTTCTTGAAAATCTCTTTGACAAGTTCCTGCACCTTGGGGATCCTGGTGGAGCCGCCAACCAGAATCACCTCGTCAATCTCATCGGGTTTCAGGTCGGCATCTTTCAAGGCCTGCTTGCACGGTGTACGCAATCTGTCGAACACCGATCCCGCCAACTGTTCCAGCTTTGCGCGCGTTATATTCATCTGCAGGTGTTTCGGGCCCGATTCATCGGCCGTAATGAAGGGCAGGTTGATGTCGGTGGTAGCGGCGCTTGAAAGGTCACATTTGGCCTTTTCCGCGGCCTCTTTCAGACGCTGCAGGGCCATTTCATCGTTGCGAATGTCAATACCCTGTTCTTTCTTGAATTCATCCGCAATATAATTAATCAGAAGGTCGTCGATGTTGTCACCACCCAGATGCGTATCGCCATGTGTTGATTTTACCTCAAAGAGCCCCTCACCCACTTCAAGAATGGATATGTCGAAGGTGCCGCCGCCAAAGTCGAATACGGCGATGTTCTCGTCTCCCTCACCTTCCAATCCATACGCCAGTGAGGCTGCAGTGGGTTCATTGATAATGCGTTCAACCTCCAGACCGGCTATAGTTCCGGCGTCTTTGGTCGCCTGACGCTGACTGTCGTTAAAATAGGCCGGGACGGTGATGACGGCTTTTTTTACCTCGTCGCCGAGATATTCTTCTGCAGCACGCTTAAGATACTGCAGGATCATGGCGGCGATTTCCGGCGGTGTATATTCTTTATCATGTGCCTTGACTTGCACCAGTTCATCAGAACCGCCTGTGATTTCATAGGGTACCATTTTTTCTTCTTCTTTGACTTCATTGTGCCGCCGCCCCATGAAACGTTTAATGCTGGATAAAGTGTTCCGCGGGTTGGTTATCGCCTGACGTTTTGCCTTGGCGCCGACCAGTCGCTCGCCTTTTTCAGTAAATGCTACCACGGACGGTGTCAGACGGTTCCCGTCTTCGTTATGGATAACCGTTGATTTGTCGCCTTCACGTACAGATACAACGGAATTCGTTGTTCCTAAGTCAATGCCTATAATTCTCTCTTTAGCCATATCTGATCACTCCTCTTTATTATATAAGATTAAATTTTCCCATTTATTCAGTTTGATTAAAGCAAAAAAGGTGCCAACATGATTAATGTGAAAATTATGACCGGTTGATTGAGAAAAGAAAAGTTAAATAAAAAAATCCCATGTCCTTGCAAATAAATATCTTAAAAGAGTATGATGAAACAAAAAGAAAACCTGAATTTTTGCAAATGTTGGGTGAAAATAATGTACTATTCTTTGGCCAAAGGCATTGTTCTGCCACAATGGCAGTGCCCTTTTGCTGTCTCTGCCGATGATGTCATCTTTGAAACCATAACTTATTCGTAAGTGTTCGGCAAATGACGTCGTTTTCTCGTAGATAATGTAATGAAAGGCTGCCAGCTCCGTGGTAGTAAATATTCAGTGAAACACGTTGCCTCATCACCACCGTGCCCTGTGCCGG
>JAGYMJ010000414.1 GCA_018400625.1 Planctomycetota bacterium | reverse complement strand
CCGGCACAGGGCACGGTGGTGATGTTACGGGGGTCACTGAGGACTTACCAAACTCAAATGTCGATACTATTTTACCAGATATTTCGGTGAAATAAAAGATACCGAAGAGTCAAATCGCGATTCGACGACCCGAAAGAAGGGGGCTTTCCCTTCAAAAGAGTCCTGGAAAGGCGATTGAACGGCACGAGCCCTCCGTTCAAGGGCTAAGCTCTAACAAGCCTCCACTCAGAGCAACCGGTTGCTCCCCCCCCCGACTATCCTTACATACGGTTGCGGTTGACGCCCCTCCGACGTGTTTATGGGGCTTTCAACCGCATATCGAGTGCTATAACGGGTTTTAACCGTTCGTTTGACAACGCTGAGTATTCTGTGCATAATTAAACCATCGGCGGGAACTATTGGCAATATTGAAGACAAAACAAGAAGGTTCGGCCTGCTGAAATCAGGAGAAAAAAATGACTAAAAATGATGTCTATCAGTTAGTTTATGGATTTAAATCCAGATTTTCCGGATATGGAGAAGTTGCTGAAGATGAGATGTCTGCACAGGTTATTACTCTAATCAAAAACTCTTATTGCCATGAACTTCATCTACTTCAATCCTGACGAGCTGCGTGGCGATGTGCTCGGCTGTTATGGCCATGAGTTGGCCGAAACCCCGAATTTCGACCGTCTCGCTGCTTCGGGCACCCGTTTCGATCAGTGCCACGTGCAGCATACCGTATGCTCCCCGTCAAGGTGCAGTTTTCTGACCGGACGCTATCCGCATAACCACGGGCACCGAACCCTGTGGAACCTGCTGAAACCCCATGAGCCCAGCACGTTCAAGTACCTTAAGGAGGCCGGGTATGAGGTGCATTGGATGGGGAAAAATGACGCATTTGCGCCTGAAACCGCCAGGGAATCGATCACTAAAATCCACGATATCCAGTGCGCTGGTGTACACTGTGTACCGGTCTTCCGCGAGGATGAACCCGGGTTTTACAGCTTTCTGCGCGGCCCGATGAACGGCGAACACAAGGACGATGCAATTATTAAGCGCGCAGTGCAGTTTCTCAAAAATCGGCGGCCCGGGGATGCGCCATTTATGCTTTTCCTGGCTACATTACTGCCACATCCCGTTTATACCGTGCCAGAACCATTCTATGATATGTATTCCCCCGAAGACCTGCCGCCGCTCAGACCGTCTGAACTGCCGGGGAAACCGTCTTTTTTCGATGAAATCCGGCGCTATCGCGAACTCGATGAGCTGAACGATGAGATATTTCGGAAGATAAGGGCCGTTTATCTCGGGATGGTCAGCTACGTTGATCACCTGCTGGGGAAATTGCTCGATGCTTTGGAGGAAACCGGACTTGAGAAGGAAACAACCCTATTTGCCTTCAGCGACCATGGCGACTGGGCGGGCGATTACGGGCTCGTGGAGAAATGGCCCAGCGCCTTGGACGACTGCCTGACGCGCGTTCCGGCTATTGTGCGCTCTCCCGGCATGAGGGAGGGGCATGTGGTTGAAGAGCTGGTGGAATGCTTTGACATAATGCCCACTACTCTGGAACTGGCAGGTATTGAGCCGGATCACACCCATTTTGCCCGCAGCATGGTGCCGCAGCTCAGGGGCGAACCGGGCGATCCGAACCGTGCTGTTTTCGCCGAGGGGGGATACGACGTCCATGAGCCGCATTGTTTCGAGGGCGGGCTGAACGATTCGATCCTCTTTAACAAAAACGGAATATATTACCCCAAGGCCCTCCAGCAGCAGCAAAAACCGGAGTGCGTTTGCCGTTCGGCGATGCTGCGCACACGCGATTGGAAGCTTATACGGCGCACAGACGGCGAACATGAGCTCTACGACCTGGAAGAGGACCCGCGCGAATGCCGTAATCTTTATGGTAACGCAAAGACCGCCGTTGCAGCGGCCAAACTGCAGCAGCGCTTGCTTGACTGGTACATCTACACTTCCGATACGGTGCCGGTTAACCAGGACCCGCGAGGCTTTGTCGGATGAGGGATTGCTGTGAATGGGGGGGGAGGAGGAGAGAGCTTCCGCCGGTATCTCCCGCTTCTGTAAGACCATTTTTAGGAGTTTCTTGGCCCTTAAAACAGCTCTTTAAGGGAAGATTGTGTTGTGCATACGTCCCCAGGCTAGTGGTCTATGACTTTTGACTTTGTAGGTTTACGGCACAGCACATTGTCCGACAATCGCTCCCG
>JAGYMJ010000413.1 GCA_018400625.1 Planctomycetota bacterium | reverse complement strand
ACCGGCACAAGGCACGGCGGGGATGCTAAAGGGTTCACTGAGGACTTACCTCCAATGTATGGCGTTCTTAAAGCATACATCCTTACTGCGACTTCCTGCGAACTGTTTCCTTACCTCTCGGCTGTTTGCTGCCCCTGCAATCGATTCAACAGGCCAAAATCTCAATTTTGCGGAACTCTATTCTCTCAGTGAAGGGAAGATGTACGATGGGTTTATTCGGCCCACTCCATCGGCCGGCAAGGGGGGAAGCTGGATGTCACCTCGACAGCGCATCCCGTCCGGCTTGAGGTCATCGCCGAGGCGAGAACATCGACGACATGTGCCGCGTGGGCCCCGGTTGCGCGATGCGGCCGCCCGGCCTCGATCGCTTTGGCCAATTCCTGGATCGCTCGGGAATACTCGGGATTTTCGCGTCGGGGGCTGGGACGGACCAACGGTGTCTCTTCGAGCCCTTCGCCATACTTGCAGAGCGATACCTTACTGCCAAAATGAAGCCAATCATGAAGATGGAGGCTCCCTTCGGAGCCGTGGAATTCAATCCCCTGCTGGCAGGTGTCGTGGACATAGAAGTTGGTGGTCAGCCGGGCAAGCTGACCGGCCTCGAGCTCGAGGAAGGTGATGACACAATCGGGCGCCGTAACATGGAAGGGGTCGCCCGTTTTGGTCGTTCGCTCGGATTGCAGCACCCGCGCCACGGCAGTGACTTTTCGGACCGGCCCGAAGAAAGCGGTCATCAGGGTCAGTGGATAGACGCCCACATCAAAGAAGGGACCCACTTCATAGAACGGAACCGGATTGGGATGCCATGTCTCAATTCGCCCGTGGTTGGCTTCAGCATATATCAGGCGGACGTCACCGATGTCGCCATCTCGAATTTTTTTCCAGGCGGTCTGCTGCGCTTCCCCCATCCAGGTCACCGGCGAACATCCGAGGCGCAATCCCTTCCGCTCAGCGATTTGGACCAGCGACAGCGCGTCCTCCGGAGTCAGTGCCAGCGGCTTCTCTGAGTGGACATGCTTGCCCGCCTCCAGACAGCGCCGGGTGATCTCGAAGTGCGCGTGATGGATAGTCAGATTGACGACGATCGCAACACGGTCATCCGCCAGCATCTCATCAAGGGTGATGAACGCGGTGCAGGAATAGGCTTTGGCCAACTCTCTTGCCCTGTTCAGGTTCAGGTCCTGCACTCCGATCAGTTCCACCTCCGGGTAGCGCACCATATCCCTGACATACGCTTTGGCAATATTTCCGCAACCGACAATGGCAATACCATATCTGCCCATGATTATCTCCTTATTTCCGAAACGATCCGGATAATATTCATTCACTGAGGACTTACCTTCATATCTCATCCGGCCTCACATATTATCCATTTACCGATATTACGTGCCGTCCGGTCAAATTCCACCCCGATAAGGGTGCATCGGCGGCTGTCATTTCCGTACTGGTCTGCATATCCCTTCTCCTTTATCTGGGCCATTGCCTCTTCCGCACTGCCCCTGAGCTTGAACTCGAATATGTAGATGTCGCCAGCGGTCTTCAGCACCGCGTCGATACGGCCGATATTCGTGTTCACTTCCGCTTCCACCATCGTACCGATCACCTTCAATACCGTGAAAAATATCGTCTGATAATACTTCTCGTTCTCTATAGTTATCGTGTTCGGCACACTCGCGAAAAACGTTTTCATGTTCTCCAGCATATCTTCCACCCGTGACTCCTGCAGCGCGTCATAAATCCGCCTCAGTGTGCTATCGAACTCCGGGGAGTGCAGTTCTGTAAAATAACGCGCCAACCACTCGCTGAATGACGACTCGATCTCGAAGTTGGGATACCCGAGCGTATATTGCCGGCTGCGCCCCAGCATGCGCACGTCCTTTATCGTCAGATAACCGGTCTGCACAAGCAATGGCAGTGGCCGCAGAGCCGCCGGTTCATATGTTGAGAATGATGTTTCCGACGCCTCCATATCGCCAAGGTCAACGGGATTCTTTTTCAAAAGCTCCAGGAGAAATGCCGGCGTGCCCGTCTCAAACCAGTAATTCTGGAACTCCTTTTCCTGGAAACACTTCATCACCGAGACCGGGTTATAGACGCTTTCGGCCTGATGATGGAACCGGTAGCCGTTATACCAATCACGCAGCATATCGAGCGTCTGCTCATAGGACAGGTTCTGTTTCTGGGCCAAACGCTGGATATAGCCCTCAAAGTTGCTTTCGAGTTCCTGCTGAGTATAGCCCAGCAGCGTCGCGGAGTGCGGGCTCATCGTCAGGTCCGTCAGGTTGTTCAGGTCGGAGAAGATAGATACTTTTGAGAACTTGCTCACGCCCGTTATCATGACGAAACGCTGAGCGGCTTCCGTCGTCTTTATCACCGAATAAAAGTTCTTTAGCAGATTTTGCACCTTGCCGACCGTGTCTTTCCCTATATGCCCCAGTAGCGGCTTATCATATTCATCAATCAGGATGACGACCGGTTTTTCCGCCGCCGACTTCTCTATTAATTGCTGGAACCTGGTAAATAACAGTTTTTTTGTCAATTTAATGCTGTTTCCATGCGCAACATCATCAAGCATCTCCCAAAGCATTGTTTCCGTATCCTCAACATTTTCAGTTGCCGTCGAACCCATATCCAGGTGAATCACCGGATACGTTTCCCAATCATAGTCCATCTGCTCGATAGCCAGTCCTTTGAAAAGTTCCCTGCGGCCCTGGAAGATGCATTTGAGAGTGCTTATCATCAACGATTTGCCGAAACGGCGCGGCCGTGACAGAAAATACTGGGCGGACGCGGGCTTGATAATATCGTAAATATATCCCGTCTTATCCACATAAAGGAACTCTCCCTCTATAAGTTTAGGGAAAGTGTAAATGCTTGTCGTCAGTTGTTTCATAATAGTGACATTGTACCGGTATTGAGTGCCAGAATCAAATCGCCGGTTTTCCAGACGATTTCCGATTAAAAAGTCTTACGAAGTTCGCATTCCAACATATCGTTTTTAATTCTTTTCTGATGCCTATTAGACATGAGGCTATTGGCGGCAATTCCGGGGTTTCTCTTTGCGTTACGCAATATCAGCTTTTATAATTTATGTGGGCCTTTCCGTGAAGTGGCCTATTGGTAAGTCCTCAGTGAACCCCGTAAGATCACCACCGTGCCCTGTGCCGG
>JAGYMJ010000412.1 GCA_018400625.1 Planctomycetota bacterium | reverse complement strand
ACCGGCACAGGGCACGGTGGTGATGTTACGGGGTTCACTGAGGACTTACACATAAAGATAAGAATATTATAACAGAATACTCTCAGAAATTAAACCTTACATGTTTACATTTGAAATGAAAATATTTGTAACATATAATTCGGTTCTTAATCTGCCTTGAAACATCTCTCTAATAATATATAAAACTGTCGGGCTATTTTGAGTCCGACAGATATGGATTTTTACCGTATTTTAATCTTTGGAGAAGAAATTGCTTGGAAAAATGCAGAGTGTCGGTGTTTTTGGAATTGACGCTTTCCCGGTGGAAGTGGAAGTATATGCCGCCAACACGATGAATCCGAGAATGACATTAGTCGGTTTGCCGGACGCAAGTGTCAAGGAAAGTTCAGACCGGGTAGAGGCAGCGCTCCAGAACAGCGGTTTTAACATTCCGACCTTGACGACTACCGTTAATCTTGCACCGGCGGACCGCAAAAAAGAAGGACCTGTCTTTGAACTGCCCATTGCGCTCGGTTTGCTTGAAGCTTTAGACATTTTCACGAAAGACATCCCGGGAAAATATGCCATAGTGGGCGAACTCGCTTTGGACGGTCGAGTGAGACGAATTAAGGGGTGCCTTTCAATGGCGCTGAGGTGTCGTGAAGAAGGATATGACGGGCTGATAGTGCCGAAAGGAAACGCCGGAGAGGCCGGAGTTGTGCGCGGACTTAATGTTATTCCCGTTAATCATCTCACGGATGCCATGGATTTTCTCAGCGGACAAAAACCCATACATCCGGTCGATATTGACCTGGAAGGGCTTTTCCAGCAAGCAGGGCGGTATGCCGTTGATTTTTCGGAAGTCCGGGGACAAGAACACGCCAAACGCGCACTGGAGATCGCTGCCGCCGGCTCGCATAACGTTCTGATGATCGGACCGCCCGGTTCGGGCAAAAGCATGCTCGCCCAGCGAATGTGTACCATCCTGCCCAAAATGGATTTTGAGGAATCGCTGGAAACCACCCGCGTATACAGTATTGGCGGCATGCTGGACGAATCCAACCCGCTGCTTGCCGTCCGACCGTTCCGCTCGCCGCACCATACCATCAGTGACGCCGGACTGGTGGGCGGCGGTTCCAACCCGAAACCCGGAGAGATCAGCCTTGCCCATCACGGCATCCTTTTCCTGGATGAACTGCCTGAATTCCGCCGTTCGGCTCTCGAAACATTGCGTCAACCGCTGGAAGACGGCGAAGCGACAATTTCAAGGGCTAATTTCAGCATTACCTATCCCGCCCAATTCATGCTCGTGGCCGCGATGAATCCGTGCAAATGTGGGTACCTGGGACATCCCCGCAAAGAATGCACTTGCAGTTCATATAATATCCGGCAGTATCGCAACAGAATCAGCGGCCCTTTGCTTGATCGAATAGACATCCAGATGAATGTGCCGCCCGTGGAATACCGTGAGCTTGCGTCCAAACGGAAAGCCGAATCTTCCGGGAGCATTCGCAAGAGGATTGAAAGGGGAAGGATGATGCAGCAGGAACGTTTCAAAGGGAATTCATGCTACAGCAACGCGCGCATGGCAACGCGTCACATCCGAAAATACTGCACACTCGACAGTACATGCCAGAACTTGCTGAAACAGGCGATGGATCAGTTGGGAATGTCGGCGCGGGCTTACAATAAAATACTAAAAATATCCCGCACTATCGCCGACCTGGAAAGTTCGGAAATGATAAAACCCCATCATATCACCGAGTCGATAAGCTACCGCACTTTCGACAGGGACAGAATTTAACGTAAGTAATGTAATGAAAGGCTGCCACTGCGTGGTAAAGATCATCCACACTTAAAAGCTGAAGATATCTTTGCTGCTCAAGAATTTGCAGCTGATTATTTGGCTGCGGAAGAAATTGCTTTCGCTTAAAAGAGGATAAATTGAAATTTTTGGCCGATGAGTGTTGTGATACGGGGTTAGTTGCATCCTTAAGAGAAGATGGACATGATGTCTTATACGTATTGGAAAGAAAACCGGGTGTTTCTGATGATGAGGTTTTGCTTGAAGCTTACAACGAAGAACGTATCATCTTAACAGAGGATAAGGATTTTGGTGAGCTTGTTTATCGGCTCAAGAAGTCTTCGAAAGGAATCATTTTGATTCGAATAGATGTAAAAGAAAGGCACATGAAATGGTTTCGATTGAAGAAGTTAATAGAAAACTATGAAGAACGTTTACCAGGGCATTTTGTTGTTATTGATACACAAAAATTTCGTTTTCGTCCCTTAATCTTTCCAGTATAGCGCTCAAGTAATTAGAGAGCTTTGAAAAACAGCATCACCCAGCAAAACTTGATCCTATTGCCCTATTGTCTCTCTACTGAAGCAAATGGCAGAGATAAACTTACAAAACTACCAACGTCCCTCTCGGCATGATATTTTATCTGCCATAAAGTCAGAAGGGAACAACGTCCCCCATTAGAAGCAAAACAATTCTTGACAACAGACCTGATTTAAGGCATATACTAATAAACTAAGAACGTCCCCTATCACGCAGCCGTGGAGACAAGAAAGCGCCAACATTTTATATTAAAACGAGGAGAATTCCGAGTATGGAAGTTTCAATAACCCCCAAAATGGACCAATGGATATCTGAGAAGGTGAACTCAGGCCTATACCGCTCTTCTGACGAAGTTATCCTC
>JAGYMJ010000411.1 GCA_018400625.1 Planctomycetota bacterium | reverse complement strand
CCGGCACAGGGCACGGTGGTGATGTTACGGGGTTCACTGAGGACTTACCATCATTTACTGGGGACTTAAAAATAATCAGCAATTATTCCTATTATCATATTAGGATTATAGAGCTCTCCATTTGTGTTCGTCAAGTGCAAGCAGCAAGTCAACAGCAATAAGTTAATGCAAACGCACTGCAATTATTTTGCAAAGGAATGCCAAATATGGTATAGTTTATGCTGACAATTTAACGTTTTCCTTGTAGTTTAACATAAAACTATAGATAAAAGGTACCTATGATATGAGTAAAGGAAAGAAATTATGGACGTCTGAATCGGTTTCCGTCGGACATCCGGACAAGATAGCCGATCAGATCAGCGATGCAGTACTGGACGCACATCTGGAGCAGGATCCTGAAAGCAGGGTTGCTTGTGAGACACTCGTCACGACCGGCCTGGTTCTTATCGCCGGTGAAATCAGCAGTAAAGCGAATGTCAATTGCCGCGAGCTCGCGCGTGAAGTCATTGAAGAGATCGGATACACAGATTCCTCTATGGGGTTTGACGCTAAAACTTGCGCCGTGTTGGTCGCTTTGGACCGTCAGTCGCCCGACATCGCTATGGGAGTTGATGAAGATTCCGAAGATGACAAGCAGCTCGGGGCGGGCGATCAGGGCATGATGATGGGATTTGCATGCAACGACACACCTCAGCTTATGCCGCTTCCGATCCAGATGTCGCACGAGTTGATGGCCAGGCTCAAAGAGGTCAGGGAGAATGGCGAGTTAGGTTATCTCAGGCCGGACAGCAAGGCGCAGGTAACCGTGGAGTATGAAGACAGCACTCCTGTCAGGATGGATACCGTCGTGCTCAGTACCCAGCATGATCCGGACGTGAGCAATGAGCAATTACGCTCAGATATTATTGAAAAGGTCGTCATGCCTTGCGTCCCTGAAAAGTTCCGCAATGACGACATAACTTTTCATATCAATCCTACCGGCCGTTTCGTCGTAGGCGGTCCGCACGGTGACTGCGGATTGACCGGCCGCAAGATCATTGTGGACACATACGGTGGTCGGGCCAGGCATGGCGGCGGTGCGTTCAGCGGTAAAGATGCAACAAAAGTGGATCGCAGCGCAGCATATGCGACCAGGCATGTGGCCAAGAATATTGTTGCCGCCGGTTTGGCCGACCGATGTGAGGTTTTGGTTTCTTATGCTATAGGGATTTCGGAACCGGTATCGGTTGACATTGATACGGAAGGCTCCGCAAAAATACCGGAAACCAAACTGCGTGAGCTGATAATGGAATGTTTTGACCTGACTCCGGCCGGGATCATCGATAAATTTGATCTGCGCCGTCCAATATTCAGGGAGACGAGCGCACATGGGCACTTTGGCCATGATGATCCTGTTTATACGTGGGAAAAAACAGATAAAGTGGAGATTCTGAGGGAAAAAGCCGGATTATAAAATTCGCAAATTTGAGGAGAATATAATGAAACATGACGTAAAAGATTTAGGACTAGCCGATGCAGGTGCAGGACGGATCAGATGGGCGAATAAGGATATGCCCGTCCTCGAGAGTATCAGGGCGCGTTTCGACAAAGAACGCCCCCTGGAAGGTGTCAGAATGTCGGCGTGTTTGCACATTACGGCTGAAACCGCCAACCTGGCAAGAACTTTGAAAGCGGGAGGCGCCGACCTGGTGCTGTGCGCATCGAACCCTTTGAGCACCCAGGACGATGTTGCTGCGGGACTTGTCGAGGAGTATGGCATCCCCGTCTTCGCGATCCGGGGAGAGGACAAGGAAACTTATTATGACCATATTAAAAGCGCACTGGCCCATGAGCCGAATGTGACAATGGATGACGGGGCGGACCTTGTAACGGCCATATTGACCGATTATACCGATCTCGCGCCCAACCTGATCGCCAGCATGGAAGAGACCACCACCGGCGTTATCAGGCTCCGAGCTATGGAAAAGGAGGGTGTGCTTAAATTCCCTGTTTTTGCCGTCAATGACGCCCATACGAAACACCTGTTCGATAACCGCTATGGCACCGGACAGAGTGTAGTCGAGGGAATACTGCGCTGCACCGGTATGCTGCTTGCCGGGAAAACAGTCGTCGTCGCCGGCTACGGCATGTGCGGCAAAGGAGTGACAAAGCGCATGCAGGGTATGGGCGCCAAAGTCGTCGTTACCGAAATCGATCCCCTTCGCGCGCTTGAAGCCGCAATGGATGGACATCAGGTGATGCCTATGGATAGAGCCGCCGAATTGGGTGATCTGTTTGTGACCGTCACCGGTGACGTCGATGTGCTGCGCAAACAGCATTTTGAAAAGATGAAGGACGGCGCTTACATCTCCAATGCCGGCCACTTTAACGTGGAGATTAATATCGACGAACTTTCCGAACTGGCCAAGGATATTAACCGTGGTATCCAGGCGGAAGTGGATGAATTTATTCTGGAAAACGGTAAAAGTTTATTCCTGTTAGGAGAAGGTCGCCTCATTAATCTTGCGGCCGCCGAAGGACATCCCTCGGATGTTATGGATATGAGCTTTGCTGCGCAGGCGCTCACGACCGAATATGTCGTTAAAAATCAGGACAAACTCAGCGCCGAAGTTTATAAAGTCCCCGAATCGGTGGATGAATGGGTTGCAAAAGTCAAGCTCGACAGGATGGAGGTTGACATTGACACCCTTACCGAACGCCAGATCAAGTATCTGGGAAGCTGGAATGAAGGAACATAAGTTAATGGGAAGCATCTCAAGGGCAGGGAATAATTTCCCTGCCCTTTTTTTATTCCATCACGAAATTTACTCTTTCACCACACTCTGTGCATTTCCCGGCATCGAGCGAATGCCGTCGGGCCGAAAAGCCGCTGCGGCTTACAAGCAAAGCGTCACATTTCGGACAGAAAGTATCTGTGCCTTCCCTGCCTGCCACATTGCCCAGGTAAACATAATTCAGAGCATCACTCGCTATGCGATAAGCCGTCGATAAGGTGGACTGGGGTGTTGGGGGGGCCGTCATTTTATAGGCGGGATGGTAGCGCGACAGATGCAGCGGAATTTTTGGGTCAAGCCCGGCGATGTATTCCACCAATTTTCTGATATCGTCCGGGGAATCGTTACAGTTAGTGATAAGCAGGTTGGTCAGTTCTATGTGTATGCCTGAATCAAGCGCCCGTTCAATAGTACGTTTGACCGGCGCCAGTTCTCCATGAGAGACTGTTTTGTAAAAATCGTCCCTGATACTCTTCAGGTCGATATTCATCGCATCGATGAAAGGGGCCAGATTTTCGAAAGGTTCCTGCATGTAATATCCATTGGTGACCAGTACGTTTTTAAGACCTTCCGCGTGGGCCGTTTCAGCGGTATCGAGAACGTATTCATATCCGACCCACGGCTCATTATATGTATAAGCTATGGCGTCGGAACGCCTTTGATCAGCCATTTTTACCGCATCTTCCGGGGAAAGTTCTTTTAGCGGTATATCGGCGGGGTTCAGCATGTGATAGTTCTGGCAGAAATCACAGTGAAATGAGCAGCCGGCCTGACCCAACGAGAGGATCATCGAACCCGGATAAAAATGATAGAGCGGTTTTTTTTCTATGGGGTCCATACCTGCCGCAGAGACAAGACCATAGGTTGTGGCTTCGAGCACACCGCGGGAATTATAGCGTACCCGACAGAAGCCGCTTTTACCGCTCTTTATCAGGCACTGGTGAGGACACAACAGGCATTTAACGTCAGAATCATTCAGTTTTTCATAATAAAGCGCTTCTTTTTTCATGGCTCTCCCCCGTCAATGACGTCGTCATCCAACGGAATGAAATATGCTTGTAAATATTCAGTGAAACACGTTACCACCGGGACAAGCCCGGCGGCAGGAACCCCCAATCAACGGGGTTCACTGAGGACTTACGAATGCTGTTAGCCTTTAACCACCCCTAACGGTTTGAATCGGGCAATCTTTCTGGTGATACCGGCCTCATGCATAACGTTCACTACGGCGTCTATATTTTTATACGCATAGGGCATTTCTTCGGCCATAGTTTTTTTCCCGCGCGAGCGCACGGTGACGCCTCTGTCTCGCATCTCCTGCTGTATGTTTCGCCCTTTCGATTCTCTCACCGCCGCTTTACGCCCCATAGCACGCCCGGCGCCATGACACGTACTGCCCCAGGTTTCTTCCATTGCTCTTTGTGTGCCTAAGTGCAGAAAAGATGCTGTTCCCATATCTCCGGGGATCAGGACGGGCTGTCCGAGAGAGGAATAAACTTCAGGAACTTCGGGGCGTCCCGGAGCGAATGCGCGGGTAGCTCCCTTTCTATGCACGCAAAATGTCTTTTCTACGCCATCATAGGTATGTTTTTCAAATTTAGCTATGTTATGGCATACGTCATAAATCTGGCGCCATCCGAGCCCCTCGCGGTCGGAACCGAAAACACGTGAGAATGATTTCAGGGCGAGGGACTGGATTACTTGACGGTTGCACCAGGCAAAATTGGCAGCGGCCGCCATTGCTCCGTAATAACGCTTCCCTTCCGGGCTTTCAAGCGGTGCGCAGGCAAGCTGCCGGTCGGGAAGTGATATCTGGTATTTTTTGACGGCATCCTGCATAACCTTAAGATAATCGTTACAAATCTGGTGTCCAAAGCCCCGGGAACCGCAGTGGAGCTGGACGACGATCAAGCCGACTTCCAGCCCGAAAACATCGCCGATCTTATCATCGTATATCTCATCCACCACGTCTATTTCGATGAAATGGTTTCCGCTTCCCAGGGTCCCCATTTGGGGCATGCCGCGCTGCGTTGCCCGCTTGCTCACGGCGTCGGGGTCCGCCCCCTGCATTGAGCCGTTGTCTTCGGTGCGACGGATATCCTCCCGGGTACCCCATCCGTTCTCTACGGCCCATTGTGCACCGGACACCATCACTTTCCTTAATTCCTTCTGCGAGAGGGCTTTTACGCCCCTTTCGGAGCCCACACCGGTCGGTATACCGCTGTAAAGCGAATTGACAAGTTTATCGATAAGCGCTTTGACCTTATCAGCGGTCAGAGCGGTGCGGATCATTCGCACGCCGCAATTAATATCATACCCAATCCCGCCGGGCGATATAACGCCCCCCTCCAACGGGTCGAAGGCGGCCACTCCGCCGATCGGAAAGCCATATCCCCAATGCGCATCCGGCATGGCCAAAGAGGCTTTGACAATACCCGGCAGGCAGGCCACATTGATAGACTGCTGCAAGACATTCTCCTCGGCGATGTGCTCCACTAATTGGCTGTCGGCATACATACGTACGGGCACATTCATGTTGGCTTTCTTCGCCACTTCCCATCGGAATTCATCAATTTGTATAAGGTTATTTTTATGCATCATAATCACCTGAGGAATTAAAAAAATCTTTGACAGGTCTCTTATGTGAGGTTAGTCGATCCCCTGGTTAAAAATTGTAAGTCGCCCCAATCGTATGGGTTGCGGTCTGGTCAAAAGGAGCTCCGCTGGTATGGAACGGAAACATGAGCGTATATCCCAACTCCACCTTGTCCACCGGACGGTAGCCGATCCCGAATGTCCTTAATCCGCCGAAGTCCGACCCCATGTTGTAGCCGCCCATTCTTAAGGCCAGCGTTTTGTCAAGGAGCCAGGCTTCAGCTCCCATGGAAAACGCTCCGGCACCGAAATTGTCGAAAAAATCATAAAATCCGGCAACAAGATTGACCTCCTGGATCGCATTGTTTTCGTCCCGAAAGAAAGTCATTGCGGCCGCCGGTCTGAAATTAAGAGCCCTTAAAAAGCCTTCGTCTTTTCGCGTAAATGTTCTTATATCCCAGAAACGTTCGGTATGGAATCCGACGGATAATTGGATATCTTCATCCCGATATATCCTCCACAGTGCATCCATCTGGATCTGGTAGTCGTATCGGCTCGGCCAGTCCTGGTCCCGGCCCAGTTCTTCCCAGTCGTTTCTATACCACATATTAAATCCCACACCGACAGCGATATTCTCCATGATTTCATAGCCTAACGAAGTTTTGATCATCCATGATAGACCGCTGCTTTCGGCCATGGCCACCCCGAAACCGAGCCCTTCAATATCCGGGATCGGTCCCGCGAGGTTGAATGTATGTGTATAAGTATTTCCTGGAATATCGCGTGGAAACCACTCTCCCCACCCATACGGTTTCATCGTAACACCCATTTCAATACCTTCCATCCAGGGCGAGCCCGCGACATTCCAGTAGGCCACATTCGCATCATCAGCCAATGCCGTGAACACCCCGCCCATCGCCATGGGGCGGTGTCCCCAGCAAGCTTGAGATTCAGCAGGAACCAGGGCAAAAATTGCAGCACTCACAGCACACATAAATTTTAGAAAAACTTTCATTCTTGAGTCTCCCGATAAGAACCGTAGAAATTCACCTTTCAGAGGTAAGGATTTTTAAAGATTTCGGCGGATCCTCCATTGATCATCGTCTATCCTTCCATAACACAGCGCTCATACTAAGCCCTGGGATGAAATTTTGCATGATGAGCTTCAAGCCGGCCTCGATCCACATGGCTATAGATCTCCGTCGTGGAGATATCACTGTGCCCGAGCATCATCTGAATAGCTCTCAGATCGGCCCCCCCGGACAGCAGATGTGTGGCGAAACTGTGGCGAAGCATATGAGGATAGATTTCATTGCCGAATCCTATCCGGACGGAGTATTTTTTTACGACCCTCCAGACGAGGCTCCTGTCAATTCTCCGTCCGCTTTTGGTCAGGAAAAGCGCGTCTTCTGTCTGCAGGCATGCCAGTTGAGGACGCACCTTCATCTCATAATGCCGCAATGCTTTTAAGGCGGAGCGTCCTATAGGAATTAAACGCTCCTTGCGCCTCTTCCCGAAACAGCGTATAAAGCCGTATTTTTCATTGACACTGCCCACATTCAGCCCGCATATTTCTGACGCCCGAGCGCCGGTGGCATACAGGACTTCTAATATTGCTTTGTCCCTTGCCTCGAACGGTTTGGCCTCATCGGGCGCGTTGAGGAGTTCTTCAACCTGTTTTTCGGAAAGGACTTCGGGAATTTTGCGCCAAAGCCTTGGCGTGCCGAAAAGTTCCGTGGCATCATTCTCAACATACCCCTCAAGTTTCAGAAAACGGAAGAACATCCTTATCGATACTACCGAACGCCATACCGAGTTAGGAGAGAGCCCCCGGCGGCGTGCTGCATCAACATAATTGACAATATCAGTGACCGATAGGTTTTCCAGATCAGAAGATGCTTTGAACTGCATATGCTCTAAAAACCTGATGATGTCTGTTCTGTAAGCATGAATAGTGTTATTGCTGAGCCCGCACTCCGATGCGCAATAATCAAGAAAAAATTCAAGATAATCTTCACATTCCGTCATAATAATTTCCTATTGCGCTTCCGAAAGTTTTACATCTCCGGTTTCGGGATCGTAATTGTATTCAACCCCGTCGGGCAGCTTCGGCAAGGGGCCGCCCGTCCATTTTTTGAGGGCTTCAAGCGATTCCGGCAACCGGCCATGCAGGGCCTTATACTGATTCAATTGGTTTTTTATGTTCGTAATGGCCATTTTCTCTTCCGTACTTCGGGGCGACCTTACGACAATCCCTATATATCCTCCCTGCTTCTCCCTTTCTTCCTCCCGCGTTTCAGGCCTTTCTCTTGTTTCAGACGTTTCTCTTACATCATCATTGGCCAGTTCAGACATCTGTTCGCTCTCTTCAGTTGAAACGGTATTATTTTCATCACAACCGAATAGAGCGAGACATAGAGAAATCAAGCAAATCAACACATATCTCTCCATCCGTCAGCCTCCTTAAAAAATTATTGCTCCTTTGCCGTATAAACAATGATGAACCATTTCACACTGGAAGGCCCGCCTGTGGTAATATCAAGAAATAAATCCTTCCCCGTCTCAAAAATATCTTTCTCGATCTTTTTCCGTCCGTCAATATGGTGCTCATTAATGGGTCTTGAAAGCGTATCGCGCCGTCTTTTTGTTTCAACGGTTACGGCAAAAAAACTGAGGAATTCGCCCTCTATAAGGGAATTGATATGCCACGGCCGGTCAACATTAAATGATGCTGTTTGCTGGCTTTTTTCTCCCCTCCATCTGCCCAGTATTTCATATTCGTCGGCAGAAGGCACAACATCAGAAATCGCAAGATTGAACGGAACCTCCTCCCGATCTTTGTCTGCTGCCAGTACTGGTTGATCAGGAACATGGATTATCGAACCACATTTCTTGCATTTGCCGTATTTACCGGCCTTATCCGCGCTTAGCTTATATTCTTTGCCGCATCCCTTGCAACTTACCACTATCATGAACATCCTCCCTGAACAGTTGATTACCTGAGGTAAACTCCCGAAGTGCATTAATCATAGGCTGTTGAATAATCAAAGACCTTCAAGACAACATCGTGGAAACGACCTATAAATATTATAGGTCACTTTGGTAAATTTATCAAGAGTTTGATAAATAAGAAACAAAAACGTACAATGCATGTAAGTGTTCAGAGAACCACGTGGCATCCCCACCGTGCCTTGTGCCGGTGGAGTGAAGATTAAATGCTAAGTATCGAATTTATAGACCGTAGTAAATGCGCCCTGCCCGCCCCTC